>CAYOGU010000001.1:0-37548 GCA_964403345.1 uncultured Syntrophus sp.
CGAGGTGCCCGATCCCGGCGAAGGCCTCCCGCACATGGAGGACATCCTCCCCCGCCGGCATCCTCCCCGTCCTGCCCGAGCCCCCTCGCTTCAGGCCTTTAACAGGCGGGCCGAAGCCTCCCCGCTGTCGGGGGGGCGGGGGTTCGGCCCGCACTCCCCGACAGTGGCCGCCCGTCAGTATTTGCAGTTGTCCTGGAAGGTTTCCCACATCGCGATGAAGTTCTCCACGGGAACGTCGTCCTGGACGTTATGGACGGTGGAGAAGACGAACCCGCCGCCCGGTGCGAAGGTGTCGATGAGCCGCTTCGTCTCGTCCCGGACCTGCTGGGGCGTGCCGTTGGGCAGGGTCGCCTGGGTGTTGATCCCGCCTCCCCAGAAGACGATGTCCTTCCCGAACTCTTTCTTGAGCCGCTCGGGTTCCATGTTCGTTGCTGCGATCTGGACGGGGTTGAGGATGTCGTAGCCCGCATCGATGATGTCCGGCAGGATGTCGTAGACCGACCCGCAGGTATGGAGCATGATTTTGACGTCCTGTTTGGACTTGATGTGGGCGTTGAGCTTTTTGTGGCAGGGCATCATCATCTCCCGGATCAGCTTCGGAGAGACGAAGGTGCCGCGCTGGGTGCCGAAATCGTCTGGCTCGGCGGTGGTGTCGATCAGGCCGCCGTAGACCTCGAAGATGTTGTCGTAGTACTCTATTTTCTTCTCAAGCAGTTTCTCCATGAAGGGGATGCACCGTTCCGGTTCGGCCACGAGCATGGCCAGCCAGTTCTCGAACCCCCAGACGAGGGGCCCGGTCTGGAGGAAGCCGTTGCCGAAGACCTCGGTAATCATGGTGGCATAACCGGCCTTTCGGTAGTCCTCGAGCTCCTTGCGATCCTCCTTGGCGAACTTCTCCGGCACGGGCCAAACGAACGCCTGGTCCTCTTCGGCGCTTTCCGAATTCTTGAGGACCGTGTCGTAGAGGTCGAAGTAGAGGGCCTTCTGCTTGGGCATCCGGTAGAGGGTGCCCCATTCGTTCCTCGCGTAGTAGCTCTCGTCGTCTTCCCATTTCTTGGAATAGGGATTGGGGGGCTTGATGGGCTTGAGCCTGGGATTGCGCACGTCACACTTCAGCAGATCCAGCACCCGGTCCGAGGCATAGACGACCTGGTAGGGCAGGCTGCAGATTTCCAGCTTGTCCTCCTTGATGCCGAAATAATCCAGCAGTTTCAAGTAGAAATACTTGGTGAACTTGCAGCAGTGGCCGGACCCGAGGTCCAGGGGGATGCGGTCGGGTTCCCTGTGATTCAGGGCGCACAGCACTCTTTCACGTGAATTCATGAACGGTCCTCCTAGTTGAGACGTTTATTCAGTTCTTTGGCCTTGCTCGCGGCCGTGGCCGCGTCCGCCGCAAATCCGTCGGCTCCGATGGAATCGACAAAGTTCTGGGTGATGGGGGCCCCGCCCACCATGACCTTCACCTGGCTCCTCACCCCTGCGGCGATGAAGGCGCCGAGCGTCTCCTTCACGGCCGGCATGGTCGTGGTCAGGAGGGCCGAAATTCCCAAGACCTTGCAGTCGGGGTTGGCCTTGATCGCCTCGATGAACGTTTCGGCCTTCACATCCACGCCCAGGTCGATCACTTCGAACCCCTGGCTCTCGACCATCATGGCGACGAGATTCTTGCCGATGTCGTGCAGGTCCCCCGCCACGGTTCCGATGATGAACTTGCCGATCGTGGCACCGGTTTCGCCAACCAGCTGCGGCCTCAATGTCTCCAGACCCTTTTTCATGGCCCGGGCAGCGACGAGCATTTCCGGCACGTAAATCTGACCGGCCTTGAATTTTTCGCCGACAGCCCCCATGGTGTCGATCATTCCCTGCAAAATCTCCAAGGGCTTCAGGCCATCCCCGATGGCCGCCCCGATCAGGTCCTGAACATTCTTCCCCTTGCCAGATTCAATGGCTGCAGCAATCTCCTGGATTTTGGACATCTGTTTTTTCTCCCTTTCTCTATTGAGTGGTTATGGCGGACTTCTTCGAAATCCCCTGCCCTGGCATAAACGGGCAACATCCCAGGGCAGCCGCACACATTAAAAAAACATCTCCTGCTTGAAGGCCTCGCCTGACTCGAGGCGGACGAATTTATCCCCCTCATAGGGTCCCTGAACAATCTCGCGGAAGTAATCGAGGCTGCCCGGGATCTCCTCATACCGCTTCTTCAGGGCATCGGCGTTCTGGATCGCCCGCGCCCTCAGCGGCGCCATCTCTTCCACGCCCGTATCGATCAGGGCGATATGGGTGTAATGTTTGAACTCCTCCTCCAGGACCCACTCCGCCGTCTCACGGTCGAACCTGGCGGCGTTCTCTTCGAGAATGCCCAGGGGATCCTTCTTCTCCGCGATCCAGCCGGGAGTCAGGTAATAGGTCCCCGGCTTCTGACGGAACACTTCCTGATAGCGGGAGGGCGATCCAAGAAACAGGGCAATGCAGTCGTGGCAGCGGGGGATAATGAGTCCCTGCCGACGCGCCGTGACGCCGACCACGCCATTGGAACACAGGCCGTACCCCAGGACGATCCGGGATGCCTCCTGCGCCGCCTGGTCGACCTTCTCCTGGAGCTGGCCCAAGAGCCGCGTTGGCGTCCGGTGGAGGGCCTGGTCGAGGTAGACGACCTCCACATCTTCCCCTGTCTCCGCCCGAACCCGCTCCAGCTCCGGTTCCATGACGCGGCATGCGATGACGACCCGCCTGCCGATGTTCGCATTCCTCATGGCCCTTCTCCCTATCCGGATTCCCAGGCTCTCCTTCCCTCGGCGTTCGTGACCGGGGGATGGAGAGCCTGAACATCAGAAGATGTGGTTCGGTATCCACGTAACGATATCGGGGAATAGGCACATGAGGATGACCCCAATGACCTGCATGACCATGAACGGAATGGTCGCCCAGTACAGCTCGCTGATCGGGATCGGGATCTTCTGCTGCTGCGCCACCCCCTTGACGTAAAAGGCCGCATAGGAGAAGGGCGGCGACAGGTAGGAGATCTGGATCATCACGGCGAACATGACCCCGAACCAGAGGGGATCAAATCCCATCGCGTTGATGATGGGGGTGAAAACGGGGATGCCGATGAGGAGCATCCCGTAGCAGTCGATGAACATCCCCATGATGTAGAGGATGAAGAAGATCAGCGAAACGATCACCCAGGGGTTGACGTTCAGGCCGCTGACGATGCTGTTGATCGCATCGCCTCCGCCGAGTCCCAGGAATACAGCCGTGAACATCGTGGCGCCCAGGATGATGAACATGATCATCGAAGTCGTCTTGACCGTCAGGTAGCAGCACTCCTTGGTCACTTTCCAGTTGAGTTTCTTGTTGTAGATGGCGACTGCCATGGCGCCGCAGCAGCCGAGGGCCGCCGCCTCCGTCGGCGTCGCGGCGCCCACCAGAATGGTTCCCAGGACCAGAAGGATCAGGATGGAGGTGGGCAGGACCGACTTGAAGAACATGTACCACTTCTGCGTACGACTGTACTTGGCCGCCTCGGACGGATCGATGGCCGGTGCGCTCTCAGGCTTGGTGACGATCTTCCAGATGATGTAGACCAAATAGAGAACCGACAGGGTCAGCCCGGAGCCGATGCCGCCGGCGAAGAGCTTGCCGATTGAAATCTGGGCCTGGGCTCCGTAGATGACCAGGATGATACTCGGCGGGATGAGGGTCCCCAGGCAACCGGCCGCCATGATCGTGCCGGCCGCGAGCTTTGCGTCGTACTTGCACTTGTGCATGGCAGGCAGGGCCAGGATCGTCATCAGGGTGATCGAAGCACCGATGATGCCGCTCGCCGCGGCCAGCAGCGTGCAGATGACGACCGTCGTGATCGCGATGCCTCCCCGCAGGGGGCCGAAGATGACGTACATGGAATCGAAGAGGTCGTCGGCCGCTCCCGACCTCTCGAGCATGGCCCCCATGAAGATGAACAGGGGAATCGACGTGTAGACGATGTTCGTCCCGATGCTCGTCGTGGTCCGGACGAAGAGGTTCAGGGCAGCGGGGTTTCCCCATACCGTCGCCGCGGAGATGCAGGCCAGCCCGCCCAGGGTGAAGGCCAGGGGGTGGCCGCTCAGAAGGACGATCAGAAAAAGGACGCCGACAATGGCAAGGGTTTCCAGCGGTGTCATAGTTCTACCCCCTTGGTGACGTAGACGAGATCACGGATCCATTTCGCCAGCCCCTGCAAGAGCAGGAGGAGATAGCTGACCGCGAAGATGACCTTCAGGGGATACAGGGGGGGCGCCCACATGCTGAAGGTGGTCTCCCGGATGCCGACCGAGTAGATCGCGTTCCCGCCCATCTTCCAGACCATGACGCCGGCAAAGACGAAGAAGACCGTGGTAAAGAAGAAGAGATCAAAATAGGCTTTCCACTTCTTGGAAAGGCTGTTGTAGAAGACGTCCGTGCGGACGTGGTTGCTCTCCTTGAGCACCCAGGCCCCGCCCATCATGAAGAAGGCGCCGAAGAGCATGGCCGCCAGCTCCCAGCTCCAGTCCGTGGGCTTCTGGATGACGTAACGGAGAATCGATTCCCCGGTCTCCAGAACGATGATGGGCAGGACCAGCATGCTGAAAAGTTTCCCGGCCCAGACGCTCAAGGAATCGATTCCTTTTAGCAGTTTGTCGATTTTTGCAATCATGGCTTTCACGACTCCTTATCCCGTTCGAAGGGTGCAGCCGTCCGCTCATCACGACGGCTGCACCCTCAGGCACTCCGACTCGTTCGACCGAGAACCGGTTACTTGTACGTCCCGGGCTTGAATCCCATCTGCTGCTCCGGCGTCAGGCCGTCACCCCACCACGCAGCCATGGTTTTGTAGGGGTACCAGACTTCCATGAATTTGTAGATCGAATTGTAGGTTTCCGCCGTAAGGCCGCCGTACTTCTTGATGTCCTCCTGCTCGATGGCGTACATCTGCTTGCGCAGTTCGATGAACGGCGCCTTGTCCATCCGCGAGAACTGCATCTTCTTCTTCGCTGCCAGATCGCGCATGGCCACGGCGCTCAGGTACTGGCTCTTGGTCCAGTGCTGGTGCTCGCGGGCCTTGAAGGCCAATTCCAC
Source organism: uncultured Syntrophus sp. (assembly GCA_964403345.1). Lineage (GTDB taxonomy): Bacteria > Desulfobacterota > Syntrophia > Syntrophales > UBA5619 > JAKAFS01. The sequence goes on from CAYOGU010000001.1 coordinate 5,098, forward strand.
GACGGTCTGGATGTCCTGGGGCAGCTTGGCCCAAGCGCTCTTGTTGACCACGACGGTCGTGATGAAATGTCCGTTCCAGAAGTCCGGGAAGATCCCGTGCTTGGCAATGTCGGTCAGGCCGAGGCCCTCGTTGTACTTGAGGTGTCCGAATTCGGCCGCATCCACGGTGCCGGTCTGGAGGCCCGTGAACACCTCTTCAAGCGGCAGCGTGATACCGGCCACGCCGTACTTGGCCAGGAGCCGGGGATCGGAGGTCCGCATTTTCCTGCCCTTCATCTCGGCAAGGCTCTTGTAGGGTTTGTTCGCCATCATGACCTCGGTTCCCCAGATCTCCACGGCCAGGAGCTTGAGGTTCATCTTGTCGAAGGCCTTCTGGAGCAGGTTCCATCCGCCGAACTCATAGACCCAGACCCACCGGTCATGGGCGTCGAGTCCAAGCCCCATCGTGGACAGGGGCAGGAAGGCGTACTCCACGCCCTTTGCGTAGACCGGCCAGCTTGAGTGCATCTCGAAGACGCCGTCGCCGCAGGCCTGAAAGGCCTCCAGGCTGGGGGCGAAGGTCCCGTTCGGGCTGACCTTGATCTGGAGCCTTCCGCCGGTGGCCTTCATGATGTCCTCGGCCGTCTGCGTGTTCTGCGCGAAATCGGAATGGGCGTTGCTGTGAATGACCTGCATCCGCCACGTCCACTGGGGCGACGCCGACCAAGCGACCGAAGCAAAACAAAGCGCCGTCAGTAAAGCCACGAGAAACAACCCCTTCATTTTCATGCCACATCCTCCTTCATTCTGTGAAAATCACTTATGATCCCAACCGATGCCGGATCATCCCTTGGTCTTCATCGCAACCGATGAGATTCCAGCGCAACCTGGAAAGAGGCCCGCAGGCCGCCCTCGTTCACGTCGCGCAACTTAACGGAGCAGATCCCGGCAGAGCCTCGCCGCAGCCGGTGCATCGTAGGAAGTGCCGTCGGCGCCGATCTGCGCGGCAAAAGCCGGCGTCACGGGAGCGCCTCCCACGATGATCTTGACGACATCCCGAAGACCCTCGGACTTGAGGGCATCGATCGTATTCTTCATCTCGATCATCGTCGTGGTCAGCAGGGCGCTCATCGCCAGGATATCCGGCTTTCGGTTCCTGACCGCCTGGATGAACTTCTCCGTGCTCACCGATACCCCCAGGTCCTCCACCTGGAACCCCTGCCCTTGGAGAACCATCAACACCAGGTTCTTGCCGATGTCATGCAGGTCCCCATGCACGGTCCCGATCACGACCTTTCCAAGCGGCCGGGCCTCCCCCTTGCCGGCCAGGATCGGCTTGAAGTGGTCCAGCGCCTCGGACATGGCCCGCGCCGCGATCATCATCTCGGGGATATAGATCTGACCGTTCTGGAACATTTCGCCGGCGACGGTGATGGCCGGGATCATCCCCCGGCACACGACCTCCCCTGCCGCCATGCCGCCGTCGATCTCCCGCTGCATCATGTCGATCAGCTTGGGAACGTCGTCGGCGATGAGGGACTCCGCGTAAGCCTCCACATCCAGCCCCGTCTTCACCTTCGTCGTCTCGCTCCTGCGGATCTTCGTCTGGGAAGTCCAGATCTTCCCTTTGACCCCTCCTTCCTCCAGACGGATCGGGTACTTCCCGAATTCATAGGCCGCATCGAGCAGGGCCCTCATGTTTTTCACGGGAACGTAGTCAGTGATGGAGTTTGAAGAGGCCACCATGTAGCCGCCGCCCGGAGCGATCGTCCGTATACGCTCATAGACCTCGGCCCGGACATCCTCGGGTGTCCCCAGCGTCAGGGTCGAATCGAGGTTGATGTTGCCGATCAGGCAGAGTTTCTTCCCCCACCGCTTCTTCACCTCGACGATGTTCATGGCGTTGGGCTGGACAGGATTGAAACCGTGGAATCCGCAGTCGATCAGGTCATCCATTACCTCGGTGCAGTCGCCGTCGCTGTGCAGGACAAAGCCAATTCCTTTCTCCCGGCAGATCCGGCCCATCTTCTGGTACCAGGGGAAAACATGCTTGCGCAGATATTTGGGATGAACCAGAAGCCCCGTGTTGAAGGCGATGTCGTCGGGGTTGATCACGGCCCCCACGCAGGGGTGTTCGATGACCCGCAGGAAGGTCTGGTACTGGATCTCACCGATCTTGTTGATGATCGCCGCCACCAGTTCCTCATCCTGTTCCAAGGCGTTGAAAAAGGTCTCGGCCCCCATGTACATCCAGGCCGGGGTATAGATCTTTCCCAAGAGGAGAATCGCCTTCATCCCCTTGGGAAGGATTCGGTCGAAGACGCTCCACTTCGACAGGTCGAAATTGTCCGCCTTGGGCCAGTCATATTTCTCGAACTTCTCCCAGCTCGTGATGACCCCTTCATGGGTATACGCCCACTCCCGGGAAACCCTGTCCCCATACTCGGTGCGAACGCCTTCGCCTTTCAGCGTCATCCCTTCCGGCGCCCGGACCGGCTCCAGGATGCCGGAGGAAGAGGTCACGAAATCAAAACCCGCCTCATACCAGAAATCCACGTAGTCTTGCAGGGTCCTGATCTGCCTCCCCAGGAACGCCTCTTTGGGTCTCTGGTCCACGTGCCAGTCTCCCAGGGGCACCCGGTCGGGCTCCTCGCAGTGGAGAGCCGTCATGTACCTCTCGAAATCCGGCTTCGGTTCTCTGCCCATCCTTGCCTCCCGTTCCCCTCTTCGATTCGTCCAGGCTCGGTTGATTCTATTCGATGCGACCTTCCCGAAATGCGCCGATGTACTCCATGCAGAAGTCGTCCTTGCCGGCAACCATGGTGACGGCCTTGAGCATGGCAAAGAGCTGCTTGTCCGTGGGATCGATGATCGCCGAATCCAACCCCATGGTGATCGCGGCAGCCAGAAACGCCCGGTTGACCAGTTTTCTCGCAGGAAGGCCGTAGGAAACGTTCGTCAGGCCGCAGACCGTGTGGACGCCGGGAAAGCGATTCATGATCCTGCTGATCGCCTTGAGGGTTTCGCTGGCCGACTGGGGATTGGTCGAGAGGGGATAGACCAGGGGATCAATGAGGATGTCGTCCAGGGGGACCCCCGCGCCGGTGAGCCTCTCCACCAGCCGTCCGGCCATCTCGACCTTGAGTTCGGCCGTCTCGGCCATCGCCTCCTCGGCCTGGCACAGGGCGATGATCTTGGTCTTGAATTCCACCACCAGCGGCAGGATCCCTCCGAGCCGCGAGGGCTCCAGGGTGATGGAGTTGATGATCGGAGTCCTCTTGACCAGAGGCAGCATCGCCTTGATCACCTCCGGATCGGGGCTATCGATGGAGAGGGGCAGGTCCGTCACCTCCTGGACGGCCTCCACGATCCATTTGAGCTTTTCGGCCTCCTCGCCGACAAAGGTCCCGGCATTCACATCGATGTAATGGGAGCCGGCCTCGGTCTGGGCCTTGGCCTCTGCCTGTATAAACGCCCTGTCCCCCGCAGCGATGGCCTGGGCAATGGATTTCCGCGAGGCATTGATCCTCTCAGCAATGATCAGCATGGTGTCTCCTCCTTTTTTGTTGAAAACCCCAAGGGGTGCCGTGTACGGAGGCCGGGTATTCCGGATCGCTGGAGGACCACCGACCACCGTCGCACGGCTTTGGCTCACTCTTTTTTCTTCCCTGTGGCTTCCCCGCTTCTCGATCTTCCGGCCGTGTGATCCTTTCCCGAATAGAAGTTGATCCAGGAAGAACTCTGGTAGAGATCCCAGTTGCAGGGGGGAATGCTGCGCCCGTCCAGCATCCTCTCCTGACCGTACCGTTTCAGCCGGGCATAGGCCGTCACATAGATGCATCGCCTCTTGCCCGGATGGACCTCGCACCAGCCGTCGCGGCTCCCGCCGCAGGCCCCGTTCCGCTGGTTTTTCGGACAGCGCGACATGGGACAGACATAGGCCGCATCGGGCAGGGCGCAATCCCCGCAGTTCAGGCAGCCGTAGAGGAGAAACTTGGCGAGGTGCTCGATCCCGGCGAAGGGGGCCTCCAGGGCCGTCCCCCCGATCCGGCTGCTCAGGGCCTGCATGGGGCCGTAGAGGCCTCGTCCGGGCTCGAACAGAAGTCCGTGACAGACGCGCGACAGGCGGTAGACGAAATCGACCGGGGCGTCGAGGGGCCTCCCCCGGCGGGCCGTGGGACAATCGGTATTGAGGCCCGTCTTGGAGTCCCGTTCGTAGTAGTAGAAGCCGTCCGGCTGGGGATAGTCGAAATGGCGGACCAGGTCGGGCCAGTTGGGGCTCAGGGCCTCCCCCTGTTCGATGATGGCCTCCACTTGGTCATAGCGGAGGTTGTGCCCGCCGATGTGGACGCCGGAAAAGCCCATCCCCTTCAGGATCGCGTACATCCGCGCGGCCCTGAGGATCCGTGCCCCTTCCCCCTTGTCGGCAGCCTCCCGCTCCCGGTCCAGATCGGCCAGGAGCTGGTCGGTGACGACGCAGCCGGGGAATCGGTTCTGATGCATCAACTTGGCCACGCCGAAGGAGAGGACGAAGAGGTTCCCTACCAGGGGGACATCCAGACCGTTTTGCCTCATGAACCGGACCAACTCGTGGTATTTCCGGGCGTCGTAGCCCAACTGGGTGACGACGAAGGCCGCCCCGGCGGCGATCTTCTTTTTCAGTTTGAAGTACTGGACCATCGTTTCCGCTTCGGTCGCCTTGAAAGGCGAGACGGCCGCACCGGCGAAAAAGTGGCTGGGGCTGAGCCGGATCGGTCCCTTGGGTCCGGGGTACTCGTGTCCGCGGTTCATCGACCCGATCAGATCGAGGGTCTGGATGGGGTCGAGGTCGAAGACCGGTTTGGGTCTTCCCTGAAAACCGGTCACGGGATAATCGCCGCTCATGACCAGCAGGTTCCTCACCCCTGCCCGGTCGAGAGCGTAAAGTTCGGACTCGATCTGATTGCGGTTCTTGTCCTTGCAGGTGAAGTGGACGAGAGGTTCGATGCCGAGCTGCAGGATTTCGGCGCCTAGGCAGCCGGCCAGGATCGCGGGGTTGCCGCCGGGATTGTCCGTGATCGTCAGGGCATGGACTTTCCCACCCTGGATAGCTTGTCGGGCGCTCTCGAGGGCCTTCTCCTGATCCTTCTCCCGGGCTCCCCTTCCCGGAATCAACTCCCAGGTCACCGACAGGGTCGCCGGGTCCATGAGCGAGGTCTTGAAACGGTTCTCCATGAATCCCCCCCTTCCTTCCTCCCGCACGTCCATAGGGCCGTGCGGGAGGGTCCGATCCCTATCTGACGCCGGATGCGAGTTTAGCCGCCTTGAGGGTGTTCATCATCAACATCGTGATCGTCATCGGCCCCACGCCGCCGGGAACCGGCGTAATGAAGGAAGCCTTCTGGCGGACTGCCTCGAAGTCCACATCCCCCACGAGCTTCGCTTTCCCCTCTGAGGTCACCCCGATCCGGTTGACCCCCACGTCGATCACGACCGCCCCTTCCTTGACCATGTCCGCCGTCACCGCATTGGGCCTCCCGGCCGCCACGATCAGGATGTCGGCCCGGCGCGTATGGGACGCCGTGTCCCGGGTCCCCGTGTGGCAGACCGTCACCGTCGCGTTCGCCCCGGCCTGCTTCTGGAGAAGAATGTTGGCGATCGGTTTCCCCACGATGTTCGACCGGCCCACGACCACGACCTCGGCCCCGTCGGTCTTCACGCCGGAGCGGATCAGAAGCTGCTGGATCCCCGCCGGGGTGCAGGGCAGATAATCGGCCTGCCCGATCACCATCTTCCCCACGTTGACGGGATGGAACCCGTCCACGTCCTTTTTCGGATCGATGGCGTAGAGGACCTTGGTCTCGTCGATCTGCCGGGGCAACGGGAGCTGGACGAGGATCCCGTGGATCTTCTCGTCCCGGTTGCACCGTTCAATCAGGGCCAGGAGTTCGCCCTCGGTGGTTTCTTCCGGAAGGTTTTCCTGTACGGAATGGAAACCGATCTCCTTGGCCGTCCTCTGTTTGCCCGCCACGTAGCTCATCGAAGCGGGGTTCTTTCCCACCAGGATGGTCGCCAGTCCCGGAACCACGCCGCATCGTTGCTTGAGGCTGGCCGTTTCCCCGGTCAATTCCTCACGGATCTGCCGGGCCACCTCGGTGCCGCTGATCAGCTTTGCCGTCATGATGCTGCCTCCTTGACCTTAGAAGAGTCCCCGGACCCGGCCTGTCTCCACATCAACGTCGACCCGGCGGTAGGCGGGATCGGACGCCGTCCCCGGCATCAGTTTGATTTCCCCCGCCACCGGGACGAGGAACTTCGCTCCCCCGTAGATGAGGATGTCCCGGATGGGGAGGGTCCAGTTCCTCGGCCGCCCCTTGAGGGCCGGATCGTGGGTGAGGCTCAGGTGCGTCTTGACCATGCAGGTGGTAAAATCCTGAAACATTGGATCGGCCTCGAACCGCTCGGCCTTGTCCAGAGCGGCCGGCGAATAGGTGACGTAGTCGGCCCCGTAGATCTCCTGGGCGATCTTTTCGATCCGTCCGCGCAACGGAAGTTTCTGATCGTAAAGGAACCGGAAGGTGTTCTCCTGTTCGCAGGCCTCGACCACGGCATCGGCCAGTTCGAGGGCCCCCTCGCCGCCCTTGAGCCAATGTTCGGAGAGGGCGACCCTGGCTCCCGCCTGCTCGCCCAGGCGGCGCAACAGCTTGACTTCCTCCTTCGTGTCCGTATGAAAGCTGTTGATGCAGACCACCGGGCTGATCCCCGCCTTCTTGACGGTCTCGATATGGGCCAAGAGGTTCTCGAAGCCCTTCTCGAGGAGTGAAAGGTTCTCCGTCGTGTAGGCGGGATCGAGCTTCTTGCCCGGAGCGACCTTCGGCCCGCCGCCGTGCATCTTGAGCGCCCGGATCGTGGCGACGATCACGGCGCAGCTCGGGACGAGGCCGCTCAAGCGGCACTTGATGTTCCAGAATTTCTCAAACCCGATATCGGCCCCGAAGCCGCTTTCCGTCACATGGTAATCGGTCAGCTTGAGGGCCACGCGGTCGGCGATGATCGAATTCTGACCGACGGCGATGTTGGCGAAAGGACCGGCATGGACGAAGACCGGCTGGCCTTCGATGGTCTGAAGGAGGTTGGGGTTGATCGCCTTGACCATCCAGGCGGTCATCGCACCGGCCACATCCAGATCGGAGGTGGTCACCGGCTCGCCCCATCGGTTGTAGGCCACGACGATCCGCCCCATCCGTTCGCGCAGATCCTTGATCCCCGTTGCGATGGAGAGGATGGCCATGATCTCGGAGCTGACGGTGATGGCGAAGCCCGAACTCATCATGAAGCCATCCATCCTGCCTCCCAGGCCGATCACGATGTCCCGGAGGGCCTGGGCGCAAAAATCGATCACCCATTTCATCTGGACGTTCCGGGGATCGATGTCGAGCCGTTTGAGGTTCTTGGATGCGAGCACGGCGTCGTTGTAGTTGGCCTCGTGCTGCATCCGCGACGTGAGGGCGACCATCGCCAGGTTGTGGGCGCTCGACACGCAGTCGATGTCGCCGGTGAGCCCCAGGGAAAAGGGGGTGAGCGGGATGCACTGGGCGAGCCCTCCGCCCGCGGCGCTCCCCTTGATGTTGAACGTGGGTCCTCCCGACGGCTGGCGGATCGCCCCGCTGACCTTCTTTTTCCTTTTGGCCAAGCCCTGCACCAGCCCCATGACGGTTGTGCTCTTCCCCTCTCCGAGGGGAGTGGGGGTGACCGCCGTCACGTCGATGTATTTTCCGTTCGGTCTGTTCTCCAGGCGATGGAGCACCTTCAGGAAGTCCACCTTGCCGATGTGATGTCCCATCGGGATCAATTCGTCTCCCTGGATCCCGGTCTCATCCGCCAATTCGAAGATTTTCTTCATGTGCCTTTCGGCCGCCTCGGCGATCTGCCAGTCCTGCAACTTTCTCGGATCCATTTCCGTACGCTCGAACATCCTTTTACCTCCTTGCTACAACCGATCCTCGTCGGTTGGACGATTCGTGCAACCCAACCATTCCACTCCACTTACTCCAGTCGCCCCTTTCGGTAGGCGACAATATAACCCAAACAGGACTCGTCCCGGCCGGTAATCAATTCCCCCGCCTTGAGTGTGGCAAAGAGCTGCCGGTCCGTCGGATCGATGATCGCCGAGTCCAGCCCCCGGTCCATGGCCGCCGCGAGGAAGGTCCGGTTGATCAGGGAACGCACAGGAAGGCCGTAGGAAACCGTACTCAGACAACAGATCGTATGCACCCCCTTGAAGCAGCCCATGATCCGACTGATGGCCTCGAGGGTGGCCCTGGCGGACTGCTGATTGGTGGACAGGGAGTAGACCAGCGGGTCGATGTAGAGGTCCCCCGGCTGGATGCCGGCAGCGGTGATTTTTTCGATAAGCATGGTCGCAATTCCCACCTTGGCGTCTGCCGTCTCGGCGGGACTATTCTCGGCCTGACAGGAGGCGACCAGTTTCGCCCGATAATCGATCGCCAGGGAGAGAATCCCCTCCATGCGTCCCTTTTCGAGGGTCACGGCGTTAATCATCGGTCGATGCTTGACGATGGGGAGGACTTCCCTGAGCACCGCCGGATCGCGGCTGTCCAGACACAGGGGAAGATCTGTGACCTCCTGGACCGCATCGATCACCCAGCGGAGGTGCACCGCCTCGTTCCGGCCGAATATCGCCGCGTTGAGATTGAGGTAGTCGGCCCCGGAGGCCTCCTGGTCACGCGCCTCGCCATGGATGAATTCCCGGTTACGGCTGGCGATCGCCTGGGCGATGTAGCGCCGCGTGGCGTCGATCCTGTCGGCGATGATCAGCATGATCCGTCCCGTTCCTCCTTCGCCCCGGAACAGGCAAAGAGCATGCCGGAAAGAAGGGCAGGAGGATATTTATAATTGCCAATTATTCCAATGCGTCTCGAAGGAACGACAGATACCCGGATGGAGCGGTACACCTTTTCGTGCACCGAACGGGACAGCCCCGACGAACCGGTTCTTCCCCGGGGAGGGGAATCCATGGGCCGCTGCCGGACCGGCGGTGCTTCAGGGATGCAGAGGGGGGATCGGGGATGGAGGAGCGAGGGGAACGGCCATATATTCTGCCGGACCGCGGCGGACGGGCACTCGGAGGAGCGGGCCGCGCAGGTCCCCCAGGAAAGGGGGAAAGGCCCCGCCCTGCATCCCTCTGCCGCAGAGCGGGGCAATAGGCACTAGCTGTCGATCGTCACGGCATCTTTCTTCTCGTGATATTCGGGCAACACGTTCTTCCAGCCCTTGATGCTGGCGTAGACGACAAAGCCGATGACGGCGATGACGACGCCGAAGCCGATGACCAGAAGGATGTTGTGCGGAATAGTGAACATCTGGGTCATGGTGTACTCTCCTTCACGATGGATTCCGGTCGAAGATCTTGCGACCGGACCCGAAAGTTATATCCGGACGGTCCTCACCTGGGGGTTGGCCTTCCCGATCCCCCGGATGATCCCGTCCAATGTTTCGTCCCTGCGGTAGCAGAACAGGTAGCCGCTCTCGCGGGACAACTTGAATTTGACAAAACCGAACCCGCCGGAAAAACGGGACCCCTCGATGGCGCGGATCTGCCCGGCCGGGACCGTCAGACGCCGCCGGAAGCTCCTGAAAACCACCTGTCCCTCGGCGTCCAGGGAAACGGCGGTGAAAAGGCCCAGGGACCAGTACCAGGTGTAGCCGTAGAAAAAGGCGACCATCGCGGCGTACCACCAGTCCCCCCTGAGCCACCCGTCCTGGAACTTCTGGACGATCAGGGGGACGGTGCCTACGGTCCACAGGGCCATGACCCCGTAGAAGATCGCCACATAGGGCGCCGGGGCATGAAACACCTTGGTTCTGTCCTTCTCCTGCCCCGATCGCATGGCCCGCCTTTTTCCCGAGGCGGATTCGGCGGCGGGCCGACCCGCCGCCGAATCCGCCGTTGCTTCCCGACGACCTCTCACCGGCCCCTTGTCAGCTCCTGAAGAGATACTTGGGCGCCAAGAGGATAATGTCCGGGATGTACATGCACATCACCAGCCCCAGGAACTGCAGCCCCAGGAACGGGAAGGCCGACTTCCAGACATCCACCGTGGAGACCTCGGGCGGAGAAACGCTCTTGAGGTAGAAGAGCGACATCCCGAAGGGCGGCGTCAGGAAGGACATCTGCAGGTTCACGGCGATCAGGACCCCGAACCAGATCGGGTCGAAGCCGAGCTGCCGGATGATGGGCCCGAAGAGGGGGATGATCAGCATGAGGATCCCGACCCAGTCCACGAAGCAGCCCAGGAAGATCACGATTCCCATCATGATCCAGATGACGACCCACCTGTTGAGGCCCGATCCCACGAGCATGACGTTGACGAAATCCCCGCCGCCCACCATGATGTAGAGGGCGATGAAGATGTTCGCCCCGAACATGGTCCACATGACCATCCCGGTGGCCTTGATCGTGTTGACCGCGGCCTGGACCGTGTCCTTCCAGCTCAGGCGGCGCTTGATGACCCCGATGAGCCAGGCCCCGAGGCACCCGACGCCGGCCGCCTCGGTCGGGGCTGCGACGCCGATGACGATCGTCCCCAGGACCAGGAAGATCAGCATCCCGCCCGGGATGATCGGCAGGGCGACCCGGAACAGGCCGGCCCAGTCCAGACGTTCCTCCTTCGGGACGGGCGGACCCATTTTTGGGTTGATGTAGCAACGGATCGTGATGTAGAGGATGTAGAGCGCCGAGAGCAGGAAGCCCGGCAGGAAGGCCCCGGCGTAGAGCTGGCCGATGGAGGAATTGTCCACCATCCCGTAGACGATCAGCATGACGGACGGGGGGATCAGGATCCCCAGGGTCCCGCCGGCCAGGATGCCGCCCAAAGCCAGAAGCTTGTCGTACTTGCGGTTCAGCATCTGGGGCAGGGCGATCATGCCCATGGTGACCTCGGTGGCCCCCACGACGCCGGCCATGGCGGCCATCATGGTGCAGGCCGCGATCGTCGCCGTGGCCACGCCGCCCTTGAGCCAGCCGAGCCAGTGGTAGACCATCATGTAGATGTCCTCGATGATCCCGCTCCGCTCGAGGAGGTTCGCCATCAGGATGAACAGCGGAATGGCGTCCAGGAGGTAGTTGGTCATGAGTCCGAAGATCCGCGTCGGAACGATGTTGACAGCCTCCGGGCCCTGGAAGAAGGCGGTGAAGACGATGCCCACGAACCCGGTGGAAAAGGCCACCGGCAGGCCCAGGAACATGACCAACACCATGCTGCCGAAGATGAGTATGGTAATCCATTCGATGCTCATTTAAATTCCCTCCCTGTAAAGGCCATGTGGGCGTCCCGGATGGTCCAGACGATGCCCTGCAGGAGGAGCAGCACCCCGCCGACGGGCATCAGGATCTTGACGGGATAGAGGGGAGGGGCCCAGTCCGTGAAGGAGGCCTCGCCGGGGATCTCGATCCCCAAAAAGGTGTTCCCCGCGGTCATCCACTGGGAGCTCCAGTAGAACTGCCAGGAGGTCCAGATGTAGACCAGAACGAAGATATAGAAGAATACGGCGGTGACCAGGTCCATGACCGCCTTGGTCCGGGGGCTGCGCGTCGCGTAGATCACGTCGACCCGCACATGGGCCCGCCAGTAGTGGGCCACGCCCACGACCATGACGTAGTACATGGCGAACAGGGAGTACATCAGCTCATGGCCCCAGTTCGTCGGCATGCCGAAGACGTAGCGCATGATCACCTCGAAGGAGATCACGACCACGCAGACCAGCGAAATATAAGCCATCATCTTGCCAACGAAGAGGTTGGTCTTTTCGACGGCCATCATAAAGGTTCTCAAGTCCATGGTTCAGCCTTTCCAAGCGAATTCTTCGACGGCCCCTCTGCCTCGGGCCGTCCGACGGTCTCTCACGCTCTCCCTGCGTCCCCAGGGGATTGCGGCGATGCAGCGTGATCCCAAAATCCCAGAGTGATGGGTAAAAGGGACTCCTCGAAGGGCGAGGCCGGCCCTTCCCCTGAAGGCCGCGTTTAAAAAAGGCGGGGGGAGGGACTCCCCCCGCCCGGAACGGATCTAGAAGGTGATCTTCTTGCCGTTGCGGTCCACCATGTCCTTGTCGGAGTAGTAGCCGACCTTGATGGACTTCATGAACTCCCACTGGGACTTGAAGGCCTTCATCGCCAGCGGGTCCTTCTTGGCCCAGGTCACCCAGAGCTCGGGGGCGAACTTCTGGAACTTCTCGATGTCCGACTCCTTCAGGCGGATGATCTCGCAACCCTTGGCCAGGTACTTGGGAATCGCCTCGAGGTCGGCCTTCTGGTTCCCGGTGTAGTGGTCAACGGAGTGCCAGGCCACGGCCGCTTCGACCAGATCCTGGAGGTGCTTGGGAAGGGCCTTCCACTTGTTCATGTTGACCTCGATGCTCATCAAGTCGACGGGCTGGTGGAGGCACGGGGTGGAGGGGGGGCCGATGATGATGTACTTGGCGATCTCGGCGAACCCCAGGTTGTAGTTGACGGCCCAGCCCACGAAGTCGGCGGCGTCGATGACCCCCTTCTCCAGGGCCGGATAGACCTCCCCGCCCGGCAGGAGGACCGTGGAGACGCCGGCGGCGCGGTAGATGTCCGCGATGATCCCGCCCGGGTAGCGGATCTTCTTGCCTTTGAAGTCCTCGAAGGAGCGGATGGGCTTCTTGGAGTGGATCAGGTTGTCGTCATGCTGGATCGGCCCCAGGTACATCAGGTTGTGCTTGCCGTAGGCCTCGCGGGCGATTTCCCGGCCGCCCAAGACATAGTACCAGGTGTCCCACTGGTCGGGGCGGTCCAGGGCGAAGGGGTAGGAGGACAGGAAGGTGCAGGCAGGGACCTTCCCGGGCCAGTAAACGTCGAAGCTGTGGTAGGCGTCGAAAACGCCCGCCTTGACGGCGTCGAACATCTCGAAGGTCCCGACGATCGCGCCCGCGGGCAGGCCTTCGATCGTCAGCTTGCCCTCGGTCATCTCGCCGACCTTGGCGCAGAACTTCTTGAACAGGTCGAACCCGACCGTCCCGGCGTCCCAGCAGGTCTGCATCTTCCATTTGATCGGAGCCGCTGCGGAAAGGCGCATCACACCGGGAAATCCCATGACCCCCGCCGCGGTTCCTGCCGCGACCGCGGCGGTCTTTAAAAAGGTACGTCTTGACTTGGTCTCCTTAGGTGATTTGACCTTCTTCGCTTCCTTACTCATTAGCAATCCTCCTTGTTAAATGGGTTTAAAAGGACCCGACCGCCCACCTGATGATGCCCGGTCAGGACAGACATAAACTCACTCCATGGAAAGTACTGCTTTTAGAGATAAAACGCCTTGTTCGGTCACCTCGCCTTGATCAGCCGTTTTACAGGATGGAACCCCTTGGTCCCTTAGCATCCCGGTCCGAGGCTGTCAATAAGAAAAAAACCCTCCTTTCATTCTTGCCTTTCTTCTGGTCCGTGCCCCCTTCCCCGGCCCTTGCGCCGTGCAGGCGCGGGAGCCGGGGAAGGCAACGGTCATTTGCTGTTCGCCAGGGCCGCCTGGAGGAGCTCCACCGGATGCATGGTCCTCATCCCCCGGGCCGGATCCAGGTGGTTGGAAATGGTCACGTTGCACCCCGGGCAGCAGGTGGCCACCACCTGGGCCTTGGTGCTGTTGATGTTGTCGATCTTGCGCTTGGTGATCTTGGCCGAGATCTCGCCGTGCTCCACCTGGAAGGAGCCGCCGCCGCCGCAGCAGTCGTTGGCCCCGGGCATCTCGACGTACTCGACGCCGGGGATCGACTTGAGGATATTCCTCGGCTGGGCGCTGATCTTCTGCCCCTTCACCAGGTGGCAGGGGTCGTGATAGGTCACGCGGAGCTTCTGCCCGTTCTCGCCGAGCTTGGGCAGCCAGTCCTTGTGCGCGTCGATGAAGACGGTCACGTCCTGGGTCTTGGAAGCCAGGAGCTCCGCCTTCTTGATCTCCTCGTCCGTCACCTTCTCCCCAAGTTCCCGGAGGTCCTTGAGCAGGTTGGTGTACTCGTTCTTCAGGGCCGCACCGCAGGTCCCGCAGTCGACCAGGACCGCGTCCACGTCCCCCCGGGCGAAGAGTTTCAAGGTCTCACGGATGATCTCGACCGAGGTTTCCCGGTCGCCGGAGAGGAAGATCGGCAGGCCGCAGCAGCCCTGGTCCTTGGGGATGATCACCTCGACCCCCATCCGGGACAGGACGTCGACCACGGCGTTGCCGATGCTGCCGAAGACGAAGTTCGTCGCGCAGCCGTGGAAGTAGAGAACCTTTGCCTTGGCCTTGCCGCTCTTCGGGGCGACCACCTCCGGAACCGTGTCGGAGAAGGCCTTCTTGTTGAAGGGCGGGATGCGGTCGACCGAAAGGGCTCCGGCCTTGAGCTTTCTCTCGATCCAGGGGCCGCTGAAGTTCCGGCGCGCCCACCCGCCCAAAGCAGCGGACTTGGACATGAGCCAGCGGTTCGCCAGGACCCGGAACATCAGGCTCTTCCTCCAGTCGATCCCGTATTTCTGCTTCGCCCGCCAGCGGATGCCGGAGAAGAGATGGTCCCCGTGCACGCCGCTCGGACAGTTGGCGACGCAGGAGCCGCAGAGCAGACAGGTCGAGAAGAAGGCCTCCTTGACCTGTTCGCTCAGATCGAGCTTTCCCTCCGCCAGCGACCGGGAGAGCTGGACCTTGCCGCGGGGGCTGGCCACCTCCAGGAGCTCCTCCTTGTAAACCGGGCAGTGGGCCAGGCACAAACCGCATTTGACGCAATGATAGATATTTTCACCTGTCTGGTTGCTGAGCAATTTTTTGTCTTCCATAGATTGCCTCTACCTCTCTTTCCTAAGCAGGCTGTTGAAAACCGCCTATCTGCGGCGTTTCCCTCATCCTTCGCCGTTCAACGTACCGGATCGTACGCCTCACGGCCCAGGATTTCGGGGGCCTTGCATCCGGGCCTTTTTGAACAGCCTGTAACGGAGCCCTATTCCATAGGCTCTAGCGCCTCAGACGCCGGCCACAAACCGGCCGGGATTCAGGATTCCCGATGGATCCAGCTTCTCCTTCAGGCGGCGGACCAGAACCGCATCGCTGCGGGTCTTTCCCCATACGCTGAGTTTCTCCTTGATCGCCCGCGGGGCCTTCTGGACGACGAGGTTGCCGCCCTGTTTCACCGATTCCGCAGTGAGACGCTCCACCAGCGATGCGACCGATGCCGCCTTGGCCGCCGTGTCCGCACCCAGGGGAAGCGCTGCATACAGCAGGCCGTTGCCGGCCCGGCAGGTCAAGGCGCCTTCCAGAGAGGCCTCCTTGAGGGCCGCCTCGAAGGCCGTCACCATCTCAGGCACCTTGGACAGAACGAAATTGGATTTGAGGACCACCAGGTTGGGTGAGGCTTTGGCCAGGGTCCCGGCCAGATCCCCGTAGGCCGTCCAGAAATCGCGGTGCGCCTGGTCCTTGAGCGTGACCACGTCCAGCGCCCCGCCTTTGCGGCCCAGGTCGCCAAGTTCCGTGACCTGGCGCGCCACCGCCTCCTCGATCCCTTCCAGGCCGATCGCCGCCACGTAGGACCCCTTCAAGCCGGCGGAAGCCTTGAAGGCGGAGGCCGTCTTGGCGTTCATCAGTTCCATCGAGGCGGGGAAGAACTTGGAGTGGAGGAGCATCTTGAGATAGGCAGCGGCTTCGTTCAGGGTGCCGAAGGGGATCAGGAGCGTCGCCTCGGCGTCCGGCTTGGGATAGATCCGGAAGACGACCTCGCAGAGGATCCCCAGGGCGCCCATGGAGCCGATCATCATCTTGGTCATGTCGTAGCCGGCCACGTTCTTCACGGCCTTGCCGCCCGAAACGACGATATCCCCGTTGGGCATGACGGTCTTGACCCCGAGGATGACATCCCGCGCGGCCCCGTAGATGAAACGTTTCGGGCCGCTGTCGTTGGTCGCCACGATTCCGCCGATGGTCGCCTCCTGGGAGTAGGGAGGATCCAGGGGGATAAAATACCCCCTCCCCTCTCCCGCCAGCTTCTGCTGAACCTCTGCCAGCGTCAGGCCGCACTCCACACCCACGGTCAGGTTGGCGATGTCGTAGTCGGCATAGCGCTTCAGCCTCCGGGTCGAAAGGAGGATATCCGCCTTCTTCTTGGGAATGCCGCCCAGGCCCATCTTGGTCCCGCTCCCCATCGGAACGACGGACAGCTTTTCGGCGTTGGCGCAGGCGAGGACTTTCGATACCTCTTCGATCGTCCCGGGAGCGACGAACAGGCCGGGAGCATCCCCATCCACCGCGTAGGCCTTGAGCTTTTCCGGATCTTCGATCACATTGGCCTCGCCGACAATGGCCTTCATTTTCGAAGCCAATTTATCATAGTTGGACATACCGTTATCTCCTTTCCTCGATCAGGCCGCCTTTTCCGCCGGGAGCAGTTTTCCGGGGTTGTAGACTCCATCCGGGTCAAAGGCCAGTTTCACATTCCGCATCGCGGCAAGGTCCTGCGGGCTGAAAATAAAGGGCATCCCCTTGAGCTTCTCGACGCCGATGCCGTGCTCGCCGCTGATCGTCCCGCCCATCTTGGCGCAGATCTCCATGATCTCGAAGGCCGCCTTGTGCACCCGTTCCAGTTCGTCGGCGTCCCTCTGGTCGAAGAGGATGAGCGGATGGAGGTTTCCGTCCCCCGCATGGAAGACGTTGGCGATGGGGAGGTTGTACTTCTTGCCGATCTCGACCACCTTGGCCAGGGCCTCGGGAAGCCGGGTCCTGGGCACGGTCGGGTCGTTGACCAGATAGTTGGGACGGAGCCGTCCGACGGCCCCGAAGGCCCCCTTGCGGCCCGCCCAGATCTTGTCCCGCTCGGCGTCGGTCTTCGCCACGCGAACCTCGCGGACTTTGTTCTGTTTGCAGATGGCGACCACCTGATCGATCAGCCGGTCCATGCCGTCCTTGAGGCCGTCCAGCTCGATCAGGAGGATCGACGCGGCGTCCTCGGGAAGCCCCACGTGGTAGGCCGCCTCGACCGCTTTGATCGTCAGGTTGTCCATCATCTCCAGCGTCGTGGGGATCATCCCGGCCTTGACGATGTCCGAGACGGTGTTGGCGCCATCGGCGATCGTGTCATAGATGGCCAGCATCGTCTTGACCGCCTCGGTCTTCGGCATCATCCGGAGGACGAGCTTCGTCACCATCCCGAGCGTTCCCTCCGAACCGACCAGCAGGCCCGGAAAATCGAACCCCGGGTTGTCGAGAGACTTGCCGCCGATCTCGACCACCTGCCCGTCATAGAGGACCAACTCGGCGCCGAGGATGTGGTTGCTCGTCACGCCGTATTTGAAGCAGTGGGCGCCGCCGGCGTTCTCCCCAACGTTTCCGGCGATGGTCGTCGCTTTCTCGCTGGAGGGGTCCGGGTGGTAGAGGAAGCCGTACTTGCCAATCTCGCCCTTGATGTCCAGGGTGATGGCCCCCGGCTCCACGACGACCCGCTGGTTGTCCACATCGATTTCCAGGATCCGGTTCATCCGGGTGAAAAGCAGGGCAATCCCGCCTTCGGTGGGAGAACTGCCGCCGCTGAGGTTCGTCCCGGCGCCCCTGGCGACCACGGGGATCCCGTTGTCGTGGGCGAATTTGACGACCTTGGAGACCTCTTCCGTCGAGCTGGGCATGACGATGCACAGCGGCCTTCCGGGGTTGAGGGAGGCGTCGTAGCCGTAGAGCTGAAGCTCCATCTCCGAGGCCATGACATCCTCTTTCCCGACGATCTTCGCCAGCTCCTGGATGACTTGATTGCGTTCCATAACTTGACTCCTTTCAACGACCCGGACCGCATCTTCCCTTGGAAGCGGTTGAGGCGTCGCTTGAAACAAAGCGAAGCAATCCCGAAAAAGGCGATTGCTTCGCTTATGGTTCCGTCAGTGTTTGATCAGCTTGATCAGCATAAATCTGTTTTGGTTGCGTTGAAAGTTTACTTCATGAATTCCTGTTCGCTTTCCATATGTTCCACAGTCTTATGCCGACTGTTCCCTTCCCGCAGTTCCCTCTTACTTCTTCCGGAGGGCCTCCATGTCCTTGATCTCCTTTTCCTGGGACAGGATCGTCCGGGCGTTGTCGTAGACCGGCGTGTCGACCATCTTGCCCTTGTAGGAAACGGCGGCTTTGCCCATCGCAAGCCCTTCTTTCTCGAAGACGTCCACAACGCCGGCGGCCCATTCGACCTGCGCCGGGGTCGGCCGGTAGAGACGGTTGGAGGGTTCGACCTGGGTGGGATGGATCAGCATCCTGCCCTCGTAACCCATCTGGCGGCCTTCCATGACGCTCTTCTCGAAGGCCGGGATGTTCGCGAAATCGACGAAGGGGCAGTCGATGGCGATGCAGCCGGCGGCGCGGGCGGCCACGGCGGTGTAGTACCGGCCGTAGAGCTGCTCGGTGGCCTCGGTCGTCAGGTCCACGCGCATATCCTTGCAGTAGTCGACGGCGCCAAAGATCAGCGAGCAGACGCGTTTGCTGGCCGTGGCGGATGCATAGGCGTTGATCATGCCCTTGGCCGTCTCGATCAGGAGCTGGATCGCGATGCTGCCCACCTGCAGGCCGCGCCGTCTCTCGAGTTCTTCGAGCTTCCAGTCGAGCCTCTTGACGTCGTCGGGATGGCCGGTCTTGGCCAGGCACACGCCGTGGAGCCCCTCATGGACGATCGCCTCGAGGTCGTCGTTGGTCAGCAGGGTTTCCCAGTTGTTGATGCGGGAGAAGACCTTTGCGCCGCCCTTGCCGGCATGCTTCAGGTTCGCGGCGATGATCTCGCGAGCCTTTGCTTTCTCGGAGGGGGGAACGGAATCCTCCAGATCCAGGGTAATGATGTCGGCCGGGACTTCCGGGGCCTTGCCGACGAATTTCTCGTTGTTGCCGGGAACATAGAAAACGGACCTCATGACTGCCATAATCGTATCTCCTTTCTCGCTTGGGGGGTTATTTGACCCTGAGTTTGCCCTGCTGTTTGAACTCCCTGAGTTTCCCCGGGATCTCGTTGGGATTGTCCACCACGATGATTCCCGCTTCCCTGAGCCGCGTGATCTTGTCTTGAGTCGAACCGCTGCCTCGCTCCACGATGGCGCTGGCGTGGGAGAACTTCATCCCGGCTGGCGCCCAGGCACCGGACACGTAGATGATGATCGGCTTGGTGAACTTGCCGGACTTCACCAACTGGGCCGCCTCCTCTTCGTGGGAGCCGCCCATCTCGCCGAAGATGGCCATGACATCCGTATCAGGGTCTTCCTGGTACAGGGGCAGAACGTCGGCAAAGGACATGCCCGTCACCGGCTCGGTCCCCACATGGAGGACCGTGCTGACGCCGAAACCCGCCTGGGCGATGACGTAGGGAAGGGTTCCCGACTGACCGCCGCTGCGGGAGATGACCCCCACATGGCCCGGCACGAAGTGCCGGTTGGCAAACTCGACCGAACCGCCCAGCCATCCCAATACGCCCACACCCGGGGCGTTGACCCCGATGGAGCCCGGTCCCAGGAGCTTGGCCCCCTTCTGTTTCGCGTAGGCGACCATCTCCAGGATGTCGAAGAGGGGAACGCGCTCGACGGGCATGACAAGCCACTTGACGTCCGAATCCAAGGCCTCGAGGACGGCGTCCTTCAGACCGGTCCCAGGGATGAAGGTCACGGAGACATCGAACAGACCGTGGTTCTTTACCGCGTCCCTGACTGTATTGTACACGGGGATCCCGTCCACTTCCTCGCCGCCGCGGCCAGGCGTAACGCCGGCGACGACGTTCGTCCCCATGCGCCGCATGAACTTGGCGCGCATGGAACCTTCCCGGCCCGTAATCCCCTGAATCACCACTTTCGTTGACTTTGTCAGCAAGATAGCCATATTTTCACCACCTTCTTGGTTAGGATATTCCGTGCTTCTTACGGTACTCGTCCAGCCCCGGGATCGGCGCCTCGATCTTGATGGCCCCTTTTCCCCTGAACCCGCACTCATATTCGCATGCCAGGCACTCCGTCCCGAGCCGCTTGGCGTCCCCTTCCACGACGGGTTTGCCGTCTTTCAGGACCAATATCCCCCGAGCGTAGGTCTTGCAGGCCGCGATGCAGGCCTTGGACTCACATGCTGCGCATTTGCTGTCATCGATGATGACCTTGATCGTCTGTTCCTGAAACTCCATGGGTGGCCTCCTTTACCCTTTCTTCTGCTGTTCTTTCTTGTATTCGAGAACCATCTCCTTCATCTCCGCGGCGAGCCCGACCGTGTCATAGACACGTTCGCCGCCGTAGATCCGGATCCGGGCGTTGAGATCCTTCGTCCCTTCCCTCAGGATTTCCAAGGACTCCTTCTCCTTGTTGCCCGCCAGGAGCAGCATGACCGGGAAGCCGGGATATTTGGGCAGTTCCTCCCTCAGGGCCTTGACGACGCCGTGGGCATGGTGCCACTGTTCCTGATTGGCGGCCATGAATCCGCCCAGCATGTAGCCATCAATGCCAGGCTGGGAGAAGACGAGCTTGGCCGCGCGGTAGACCTTGGAGGCAGGGGGGTTGCCGCTCGTATCGGCGAAGTCGGGGACCCGGAGGCCCTGCTTGTTGAGGCCGTCGACGCCGAGCATGGCGCCACCGCCGCCCATGCCGTGATAACCGATCGTCCCGAAGCACTCCCCCTTGATCTGGTTGTTCATCTCGGCGAAGTAGCAGGTCCCACGGAGATCCTTCTCCTCCACCCACCAGGCGATCTTGTCCAGCTCCGTGGGGGGCGTTCCCGACTCGCGGGCCACCTCGATCCCCAGTTCGGGATGGCGGATGGCGGAGGAGTCGTCGATGGAAAGCCGGCAGTCGCTGGCCAGGACCTTGCCGTCCTTGGTGACGACCATGGGGTTGATCTCGATGAGGCGGCAACCGAAATTCTTGAAGGTTTCGTACAGTCCGACCAGGAGGCGGGCGACCTGGGTGATGTGTGCGCTGGGAACCCTGACCTTGTTGGCGAGGTTGAGGGCGTCGTAGATCTTGAAGCCGCGGATGACATCGATGTTCATCATGGCGATCTTGTCGCCGGGGACCGATTCGATGTCCATGCCGCCCTCGGTGGAGAACATGAAGACGGGGCAGCGGGCGTCGGCCTGGGCGTTCACAACGATACCCGCATAGTATTCCCGGTCGATGGCCAGCTTCTCCTCGACCAGGACCTTCTCCACCAGGTAACCCTTGATCGTGGCCCCCAGGAGGGCGGCCGCCTGTTTCTCAGCCTCGGCAGGGGTATCGGCAAACTTTACGCCGCCCGCCTTCCCGCGGCCGCCGGTCCAGATCTGGACCTTGATGACAACGGGTTTTCCCAGTTTTTCTGCAATCTTTCTGGCTTCTTCCGGGGTCTTGGCGACAGCCCCTTCGGGGATCGGCATCTTGGCAATCTTGAACAACGCTTTACCCTCATGCTCATTTAAACGAGCCATACCTACCTCCTAAGACGTTCGATTGTTTCAATTTTCCATCCGATTGCTCGGATTGCTTCCGCGCAGACTTTTCGACCTCCCCTGCCCCGGGCCGTTCACCCCTGGGACCGTTCCGGTGCAACAAAAGGTGTAATAAAAAATGAAGGGAAGGCTAAATTTTTAACAGACGGGTTTTGAGATGTCAATACGAAACCCCTTTCTCCGATTTCATCGGGCTGGGACCTGGTCGGCCTTTGGGTGGAGCGTATCTGGTTACCAGATAGCAATATGGGTGCCAATAGGTGAAACAACTCGGGCTTTTCACTGAAAAGGAACTTAGATTTTTCTCTTTGAATATCAAGATATTGACAATGCAAGAGGGGAAAGGACGACCGTTTGCAGGGCGGAACGGCTTCAGGGGAATCACCTGCCCGGAGGGCCAAAAAGTGCGGATATCGCACTGGATGCCTCATCGGTCCGAGGGATCAAGGCCACTGCTCGTAGAAAGGCGGATGTGCGTATCAAGCACATATTGTGCTTTTGCGGCACACCCAAGAGACTCCTCGCCGGGACCTCCCGGGATTCAGGGGGACCACGGGGAGAGTCAAAGATCCCGATGACAATCGGACGGTGCAGACCGCCTGCAATGCGCTCCCCATTCCCCCGCACTTACCGGGATGCGGCCAGGTATCCCTTGGCCAGGGCCGTATTCACATGGACCACCCCTCGGTTCATTTCCCGGAGGGGATAGTCGTCGGTGATCGCCGGCAGGGCGTCGGCGTCGGCCTGATTCCGGATGACCGAGCCGGCCGGACAGTAACGGCGGTCGGCGACGCGGACCCCCATCAGGATCACGCCGGGCTCGATCACGCAGCCCCGGCCCACCTCGGACCGGAACACCAGGCTCTTCATCCCGACGAAGGTGTCGTCCAGGACGACGGCCGGACCGTGGATCTGGACCTGGTGGGCGAGAGAGACCCGGTTGCCCACGTACACGGCGTAAAAAGCCCCGGCCACCTCGCGCAGATTCTTCTCCACGGGCTTCCCTTTCAACTCGGTTTCGAGGGCGTGGATGACCACGCCGTCCTGGATGTTCGAGTCGTCGCCGATGTGGAGCGGTTGCCCCTCGTCGCCGCGCACGGAGGCCGTCGGGGCCACCATCACGTTCTTTCCCAGACGGACGTTCCCGATCACCGCCGCCAGGGGGTGCACATAGGCCGTCGGATCAATCTGAGGCGCCGTCACCGTCGGGGAGAAGTCCGTGGCCACATTCTTTTCAATCATCGATCCACCTCCATTCCCAAGATATTCTCTCCGTCCCGGCCAGGGGGCCCGGCCTCAGGCACGCGCCCTCCTGACGAGTTCCTCCCAGAGTTCCAAAACAGCCCGGCGGGTCTGTTCGATCGGACCGTCGTTGCGGACAACCCGGTCCGCCCAGGGGACTTTTTCATCGATGGGCATCTGCGAGGCCAAGCGGGCCTCGGCCTCTTCGCGGCTCCAGCCGTTGCGCTCCATCAGCCTCCGGATCTGCTCCTCCTGAGGGATATGGACCAGGAGGACCCAATCGACCCGATCCCGAAGTCCCGCTTCGACGAGCAGCGGAATGTCGGACAGAACCACGGCCTCCGGCCGTTCCCTCCGAATCCGGTCGATCCTCGCCTCCCATTCGGCCAGGACGGCCGGATGGACCAGACGGTTGAGGAGGGCGAGCTTTTCGTGATCGGCAAAGACGATGGCACCGAGCCTGCGGCGGTCGATCGTCCGGTCCTCGCCGAGGATCCCCTCTCCGAAATGCTCGACGATCGCCTTCCAGACCGGCCGTCCCGGCGCCTCAACGTCGTGGGCGATCTCGTCGAAATCAATGACGATCGCCCCCAGTTCTGCAAGCATCCGGGCGACGGTCGATTTGCCGCTGGCGATCCCGCCTGTCAGGCCCACATTCAACATCTTTCCCTTTTATCACCCTGAGAATCGGATCACCGGCAGCGCGCATTGGAGATTTTTCGGGCACCCTGTCCCCGCAGCACAGCGACCGCAAAGACGACTGTTTGAGCGCGGAGCGCGAGTTTCGTCTTTGCAGCGAAGCGAGGAGGCACAGGGTCGAAAAAGGTCCAGCGCGCAAAGGGATCCGTATTCTCAATTTGCAGCAAGACCCCTTCAAGAGGAGGGATCTGTCCGGTTCCGCATGAAGATGATCCGGAGTCCCTCGAGGGTCAACATCTCATCGACCTGATCGATCTGCTTGGCCTCGCCGGCGATCACCTTCGCCAGGCCGCCGGTCGCGATCACGAGGGGGTCTGTGCCGGCCTCGGCCTTCATCCGCCCCACGATCCCGTCCACGAGGCCCGCATAGCCGTACATGATCCCGGCCTGCATGCCGCTCACCGTATCCTTCGTGATCACGAGCCGGGGCTTGCTGAACTCCACCCTCGGGAGCTTCGAGGCCCGAGTGAAGAGGGCCTCGCTCGATATCATGATCCCCGGGGCGATGCAGCCCCCCATGTATTCCCCTTTCGGCGAGACGTAGTCGAAGGTCGTGGCCGTGCCGAAATCGACGATGATCAGGGACCGGCGATGTTTCTCGTATGCGGCCACGGCATTGACGATCCGGTCCGCCCCCACCTCCCGGGGGTTGTCGTAGAAGATCGGCATCCCCGTCTTGATGCCCGGTCCCACGATAAGCGGCGTGATGCCGAAGTACCGCTGGCAGAGGGGCTCCAGGATATTGAGCATCGGCGGGACGACGCAGGAGATGATGATGTCCCGGATGGCCTTCGAACTGATCCGGCTGTTCTTGTAAAGGTTCAGGATCAGCATCCCGTACTCGTCGACGGTATGGTCGATGACCGTCCGGATCCGCCAGTCGTGGACCAGGTCCTGGCCGTCGTAAAGCCCCAGGACCGTGTTCGTATTCCCCACATCGATGACCAGAAGCATCTCCCCACTCCTTAAGCGGTGACTCGGCACCTCACCTTCATTTCAGGATCGTGGCGTCGCCCGCCGTGATCCTCCTGAGGCCCCCCGCGGCGTCCGTCAGAAGGAGCGCCCCGTCCCGGTCGATCCCCGAGACCCGGCCTTCCTGGAGTTCCTCCCGGAAGAGGATCCGGACGGACTTCCCCACCATCCCGGATCGGGCGAGCCAGGCTTCCCGGACCGTTGCGAAGCCCTGCCCCAAATAGAGACGGTACCATCTCTCGAAATGGCGGCACAGGGCAAAGGCCACATCCGGGCGGCTATGGGTTCGTCCCGCCTCCTCCCTGAGCGACGTAGCGCTCGCGCGATGCGCGGGATCGAAGCGGTCCCGGGGGATGTTCACGTTCAGCCCGATCCCCACGACGAGGGCCCCGAGGCCCCCTTTCTCCATCCTGGCCTCGGCCAGGATCCCGCAGACCTTCCGCCCCCGGATCTGGACGTCGTTGGGCCACTTGAGCCCCACGCCCGCAATGCCCAGATCGGCGATCATTTCGGCGACGGCGACCCCCGCCATGAGGGTGACCTGGGCGGCATCCGCCAGTGCGATGGCCGGTCGCAGGATGACGGAAAGGTAGAGATTCAAACCGGGGGGCGACTGCCAGACCCGCTGCAACCGTCCTCTTCCCGCGCTCTGGGACTCGGCGATCACCAAAGTCCCCTCGGGCGCCCCTTCCCGGACGAGTCCCACGGCCAGGCGGTTCGTCGAATCCACCGTCGGATAATGGCGGATCTGCCAGGCGATCTCGCCTCCGGCCAGCCGCGCCTGCAGCGCCTGCGCGTCGAACGCGTCCCCTTCGCCTCTTACTTCAGAAGGAGGGTCTTGCCCTGAATGGTCAATCCCCATGATGCGGCACCCATCCTGCCGAAAAGATCCCTTTGCCAAATCGAAAGATGTCCTGAGCGTGGGGGAAGACGGTCTTCCGACCGGGCCCATTCTTTTCAGCCGGACGCCCCGGGAGAAGGGGGCCTCACCTCGGTCACGTTGAGGGAGATGTCCGCCGCAGGCGCGGAATGGGTGAGGGCCCCCACGGAGATCAGATCGACCCCCGTCTCGGCCACCCCCCGCACCCTCTCCAGGGTCATGTTGCCCGATGCCTCCAGGGGGACCTTCCCGGCGACGCGTCGGACCGCCCGGGCCGTCTCATCGAGTCCCATGTTGTCCAGAAGGACCGCATCCGCCCCGGCGGCAAGGGCCTCCTCCAAGCCGGCCAGGTCGCGCACCTCGACCTCGATCTTCAGCGTATGGGGGATCCGTTCGCGGACGCGCCGCACCGCCACGCCGATCCCGCCGGCCGCGGTGATGTGGTTGTCCTTGATCAGGACGCCGTCGTAGAGGGCAAAGCGGTGGTTTGCGCCCCCACCCGCCCGGACGGCGTATTTGTCGAGGATCCGCAGGCCCGGCATCGTCTTCCGGGTGTCCAGGATCCTCGCCTGGGTCCCCGCGACGGCATCCGCGTAGCGCCGGGTCATCGTGGCGATCCCGCACATCCGCTGGAGGAGGTTCAGGGCCACCCTTTCGGCGGTCAGGATGGAAGCGAGACGTCCCGAGACCTCCGCCAGGGGTTCCCCCCTGTCCACCCGCTCCCCGTCCTTTCTGCAGGCCCTGAAGGTCAGGGTGGAATCGAGGGCATGGAAGACCTCCCCAAAGACGTCGATCCCGGCCAGGACCAGAGGCTCTTTGGCCGTGGCCCGGGCGAGCCCCTGCTCGTCGCCGACAAGTGCGGCGGAGGTGGTGACGTCCCCGGCCCCGATGTCCTCATCGAGGGCCCTTCGGATCAGCTTGTCCAGGACCTGTTTCGACAGGTTCATATCGGCCTTATCCCTTACGGTCCAGGAGGTCGAGGCGGCCGAGGGCCGCTTCGAGGGCGGAACGCTTCTCCCCGAAGACCCGCGCCTTCTCCCGCTCCTTGGCGACGATCTCTTCGGCCGCCTTCGCCAGGAAGTCGGGGTTCGCCAGTTTCCGGGCCACAACGGCCATGTCCTTATCGATCCGGGCGATCTCCTTGGCGAGCCTCGCCCGCTCCCCCGCGATGTCGATCACCCCGGCCAGGAAGACGTAGACGCGGACGGAGCCCGCCAGGGCCGTGGCCGCACCCTCGGGTTCCTCGGTCCGGTCGGTGAGGGTCAGGGCCTCGAGGTTGGCCAAGTTCGTAATCGTGACCCGCCCCCCCTCCAGGACCGCCGCCAGGTCCCGATCCTGGACCGCCAGGGTCACCTTCAGCTTCAGGGACGGGGCCACGTTCATCTCGCCCCGGATGTTCCGGATCCTGGTCACGACCTCCATGATGAGGCCCATCTTCTCCTCTGCCTCGGGGTCGAACCGGGCCGTATCGGCCTTCGGGAACTCGCTCATCATGACGGAGGTCCCGTCCGCGACCAGGTGCTGCCAGATCTCCTCCGTCAGGAAGGGCATGAAGGGGTGCAGGAGCTTGAGCGACGTCGTGAGGACCGAGAGAAGCGTCCGCTGGGCCGCCCTCCTTCCGGCGTTACGGTCCCCGTAAAGGACCGGCTTGATCAGTTCCAGGTACCAGTCGCACAGCTCGTGCCAGACGAACTGGTAGAGGGCCGCCGCCGCGTCGTTGAAGCGGTACTCGTCCAGGCCGCGGATCACGTCGGCGACGGTCCGCTCCAGCCGCGAGAGGATCCAGCGGTCGGCCAGAGAGAGGTCCCCCGGCGAAACGGCCGCATCGCCTTTGAAGTCCTCGAGGTTCATCATGGAGAAGCGGGTCGCGTTCCAGACCTTGTTGATGAAGTACTTGTACCCCTCGATCCGCTCCTCCGACATCCGGACATCCCGGCCCTGCGCGGTGAAGGCCGCCAGGGTGTACCGGAAGGCGTCCGTCCCGAACTTGTCCATCATCTCCAGGGGGTCGATGCTGTTCCCCTTGGACTTGCTCATCTTCTCCCCGTGCTCGTCCCGGACCAGGGCGTGCAGATAGACATCGTCGAAGGGAACGTCCTTCATGACGTAGAGCCCCATCATCATCATCCGGGCAACCCAGAAAAAGAGGATGTCGAACCCCGTCACCAGCAGCGATGTGGGATAGAACGTCTTCAGCGCTTCGGTATTCTCGGGCCACCCTAATGTCGAGAAGGGCCAGAGGCCCGAGCTGAACCAGGTGTCCAGGACGTCCTCCTCCTGCTGGAGTTTCGCGCCGCCGCAATCCGGGCAGCGATCGGGGTCCTGGGAGGCGACGATCAGCTTGCCGCACCCCTCGCAGGTCCAGACGGGGATTCGGTGGCCCCACCAGATCTGGCGGGAGATGCACCAGTCGCGGATGTTGTTCATCCACTCGAAGTAGGTGGCCTCCCAGGAGGGCGGGACGATCCGGGTCTTCCCCTTGACCACCGCGGCGATCGCCTCCTTGGCCAGGGGCGCGATCTTCACGAACCACTGGCGGGAGACGGCCGGCTCGATGTCGGTCTTGCAGCGGTAGCACTGGCCCACGTTGTGGGAGTATGGCTCGATTCCCCGAAGCCAGCCCCCCTTCTCCAGGTCGGCCACCACGTTCTCGCGGGCCTTGTAGCGGTCCTGGCCCCGATAGGCGCCGCCGTTTTCGTTGATCACGGCGTTGTCGTCCATGATCTTGATGATGGGCAGTCCGTGGCGCCCCGCCATGGCGAAGTCGGCGGGGTCTGAAGCCGGCGTGATCTTGACGGCGCCGGAACCGAACTCCATGGTCACATAGTCGTCGGCGATGATCGGGATCCGCCGGTTCATGAGGGGCAGGATGAGCTCTTTTCCCACCACGGCCCGGTAGCGTTCGTCGTCGGGATGGACGGCCACGGCCGTGTCGCCGAGCATCGTCTCCGGCCGCGTCGTGGCCACGACGACCCCCCCCTCGCCCTCGGCAAAGGGATAGAAGATGTTCCAGAGGTGTCCCGCCTCCTGGTGATATTCCACCTCGAGATCGGAGATGGCGGTCCGGCAGCGGGGGCACCAGTTGACGATGTAATCCCCCTGGTAGATGAGGCCATCGTGGTAGAGGCGGACAAAAACCTCGCGCACGGCCCTGGAGAGCCCCTCGTCCATGGTGAAGCGCTCGCGAGCCCAGTCGCAGGAGCAGCCGAGACGCTTGAGCTGATGGATGATCACCCCGCCGTACTTGGCCTTCCACTGCCACACCCGTTCGATGAACTTCTCGCGGCCCAGATCGTGACGGGTGAGCCCCTCCTTGGCCAGTTCCTGCTCCACCACGTTCTGCGTCGCGATCCCCGCATGGTCCATCCCGGGCATCCAAAGGGCGTTGTACCCCTGCATCCGCCGGTAGCGGATCATGATGTCCTGCAGGACGTTGTTGAGGGCGTGCCCCATGTGGAGCATCCCCGTCACGTTCGGCGGCGGGATGACGATGGAAAAGGGTTTCTTGTCACTCCTGTCCGCCGCATGGAAAAAGTCATGGTCGAGCCAGTACTGGTACCACCTGGCCTCCGCTTCGCGGGGTTCGTATACTTTGGTCAACGCCTCAATGCCCATGCGTTCTCTCCATTCAACACGTCGATTTTCCTACCATCTAAGAGGCCTTCCATATCTTCATCCCCTTTTGAAGTCAAGAAAATTCCCCCTCCGGACCCCTTCACGCCGCTTGGTCCGTTGTCGAGGCGGCGGGACATTCAGCTGGCTCGACGGGGACCCGCCTCCTCATGAGCACCCCGGTCCCAGCGGTCCCCCGCCAGGAAGGGGGCGATCCGCCCGGCCGCCTCGTCGGCATCCTCCGGCGCGATCCAGAGGATCTCCGGGTCGGCGGCAAACCAGGTCTTCTGCCGCTTGGCATAACGGTAGGTATCGCGCTTGATCCCTTCGACCGCCCCGTCTAGATCCACCTTTCCCGCCAGATGGGCCAGGATGTGCCGATACCCCAGGGACTGCATGGGCTTGAGGGAGCCGTCGTAGCCCCTTGCCAGGAGCTGCCGGACCTCATCGACGAAGCCCGCGGCGATCATCGCGTCGGTCCTGGCCGCGATCCGCGCCTGGAGGGTCCCCCGCTCGGGCGCAAGACCGATCTTGAGGACCTCGTAGGGCCGCTCCTGGAAACGGTGTCCCTCCTGATGCTCCACGATCGAGCGGCCCGTCAGCTCCAAGACCTCCAGGGCGCGGATGATCCGGATCCCGTCGTGGGGATGGATTCGCGCGGCGGCCCAGGCGTCCCGGAGCCGGAGTTTCTCGTAGAGGTGCTCTTTCCCGAACCGCTTCATCTCGTCCTTCAGGGTCCTCCGCAGGGCCTCATCGGCCCCGGGGCCGTGGATCAGCCCCCCCAGAAGGGCCCGGATGTAAAGGCCCGTGCCGCCCACGACGAAAACGGGGGTCCCCCCTTTCCGAAGGCGGTCCACTGCCTCGCGGGCCAGGACGAGATACCTCGAAGCGTCGAAGGGCTCGTCGGGATCGACCACATCGATCAGGTGGTGGGGGACGGTCCGCTGGATTTCCCGGGAGGGCTTGGCCGTGCCGATGTCCATCCCCCGGTAGACCTGCATCGAATCGGCGCTGACGATCTCGGCGTGCCACCGGCCGGCCAGATCCACGGCCATGGCTGTCTTGCCGGCGCCGGTCGGTCCGACCAGGACGACCAGGCGGGGTTTTTCCGTGGCGGCGCTCATGGCTGGCCCTACCTCCTCTTGAACATCCGTTCCAGATCGGCCAACGGGATGTGGATGGCCAGGGGCCGTCCATGGGGGCAGGTGGCGGAGTGGGGCAGGGCGTCCAGATCCTTGAGGAGTGCGGCCGCCTCCTGAGGACTCAGGCTGCGGTTGGCCTTGATCGCCCCGCGGCAGGCCAGGGCCGTGTGGATCTTCTCCCTCCGATCATCGAGGGACTGGCCGCGGTCCGTTTCGGAACAGTCGGCGATCAGATCGAGGACCAGCGTCCTGGCCTCGGCCGGGGGCCAGAAGGCGGGAACGGACTTGACGACGACGGAATCCCCGCCGAAGGGCTCGACCTCCAGGCCGGCCTCTCCCAGGATCGGGGCGGCATCGGTCAGGAAGGCGCAATCCCGCGGGGGAAGGCTCACCACCTCGGGCAGGAGGAGGCGCTGGCCGATCCCCCAGCCCACGGCCGTCCGCCGCTGGAGCCTCTCGAAGAGGATCCTTTCGTGGGCCGCGTGCTGATCGACGAGGGTGATCCCCTCGGCACCGGCCAGGATCAGGTAGGTCCCGGCCGCCTGTCCCAGGTAGGTCAGGGCGGATAAACCGGCCCCCGGCTCCGATCCCTCGATACGCGGAGCGCCGGGGACCGGCCGTGCCTCCCGTTTTGTCTCCGCCGCCCGCCTCGCATCTTCCGCCCCTTCCCCGTTGCCGGGGGCGGCAGACGGAGCAGGAGGGGCGGGGAAAACCGTCCCGGGCGGCGAAACGGACGCTGCGAAAAAGAGCTTCCGGGTCCCCGACGAGACCCGGTAACGCTTCAGGGCCTCCTCGATGCGATCGCCGTAGGCCGCCGTCCCGGCCTGGGGCGCTGCACCGGAACTTGACGGACTTCCCGGCGCCGGGGCCGACCCGATGGCGGCGACCACGGCCTCGACGACGAGGCCGTAAATCTCCCGGGGGTTCCTGAAGCGGACCTCCATCTTGGTGGGGTGGACATTCACGTCCACGTCCTCCGGCGCCACCTCCAGGGCCAGGACGACCGCCGGATAGCGCCTCGGCTCGATCAGACGCCGGTAGGCGGTCATGACGGCGTGATTCAGGAGGTAGTCTTTCACGAACCGGCCGTTCGCGTAGAGATAGATATGGGCGGTGCCGGAGCGGGTGAACTCGGGCCGGGAGACGAACCCGCGGAGTGTCGCGCCGTCCCTCTGGCCCGCCACCGGGACCATCTGACTCTGAAAATCGGGCCCCAAGACAAGGGCGATCCGTTCGGAGATGTCCTGGACGGCCGGGATGCTCAGGAGCTGTCGGGTGGGGGAGGAGACCCGGATCCGGACGCCGCCCTGGAGGAGGGCCAGGCGGGTGATCGCATCGAGGCAGTACCCCTGCTCGGTCGCCTCGCTCTTGAGGAACTTCCGGCGGACAGGGACCGGATCGAAGATCCGGCTGACGAGGACCGAGGTGCCGACGGGGCAGCCCGCGTCGGAAAGCTCCAGGACCTTCCCCCCCTCGACCACCATCCGGATCCCCGCGGGCGACGGGGCGCGCCGGGTCAGCATCTCCACCCGGGCGATCGAGGCGATGCTGGCCAGGGCCTCGCCGCGGAATCCGAAGGACCGGACCTGGTAGATCTCCTCGAATGTGCCGATCTTGCTCGTGGCGTAACGGGCGAAGGCCAGGCGCACATCCTCGGCGACGATCCCCTCCCCGTTGTCGGCCACGCGGATGGATTGACAGCCGCCCTTCTCCAGTTCCACGACGACTTCCGTGGCGCCGGCGTCCAGGGCGTTTTCCATGAGCTCCTTCACAATGGAGGCCGGCCGCTCGACCACTTCGCCCGCGGCGATTCGATGGGTCAGGGTTTCCGGCAGGACTGCGATTCTACCTGGCAATGCTTCTCCTCCCGAGGTCCTGGGATGTCCGGATATCCGATTTCCCCGAACGCCGGATATCCCTCCCCTCCCCGCGGATTCTACCTGCGGTAGCCTGCGTGCTCCAGATATTCCTGAAGGGCGATCTGCCAGGGGGGCAGGGCCTTGCCGGTCTGGGCAAAGAACTTACGGCCGCTCAGGACGCTCCAGGCTCCGTGGGGCACCGCTCCCGACCGCTCCGCGGAGCGGATCGGTCGGACGGTCACGTCGCACCGTCCCGAATAGTGCAGGGCCTTGCAGGCCAGCTCGTAGAGGCTGCAACGGCCCCGGTTGGCCACATGGAAGATCCCCCTGTGTCCGCCTTCGACCAGTACCCGGACCGCGGCCGCCAGATCGCTGCTGGAGGTTGGGGAGCCGATCCGGTCCTCGGCGGCCTCCAGATCCTTGGCGTTTTTGGCCTTCTCCAGGATGTCCCGGACGAGGTTCCCGCCATGCCGTCCGAAGAGCCAGGCCGTCCGGATCAGGAGGTAGGGCTCGGCGAAGGCCTGGAGAAACCGCTCGCCTTCCAGCCTGGAGGCGCCGTAGACGCCCAAAGGCGCCGGCTCGTCCTCCTCCTGATAGGGAGTCTCCTTCCGCCCATCGAAGA
>CAYOGU010000002.1:0-36459 GCA_964403345.1 uncultured Syntrophus sp.
CCCCGCCGGACCGGGTCGACGCCACCCGGGTCGCCTGGACCCTCAAGTACGCAGGCGTCCAGAACGTGGCCCTTCTGAGCGGCGGTTACAACAAGTGGGTTGCCGACAAGAAGGCGATCTCCACCGAGGCTGCCAGACCCCGGGCCAAGGCCTACAGGGGAACGTTCCAGAAAGACGTCGTCGTGAAGAAGGCCGACGTCCTGGCGGCCCTGGGAAAGGCCGTGATCGTGGACGTGCGCGAACCCGATTTCTTCGACGGCAAGAAGAAAATGGATTTTGTCGCCAAGGCGGGCCGCATCAAGGGTGCCGTGAATCTTCCCACGTCATTGATGTACGAGGCCGACGGGACCTACAAGTCCAAGGATGCCCTGGCCGCCGAGGCTGCCAAGGCGGTGGGAACGGACACCTCCAAGGAGATCATCCTTTACTGCGATACGGGAAAGTTCTGCACGGCCTGGTGGTTCATGCTCCACGAGTTGCTGGGGTACAAGAACGCCAAGGCGTATGACGGCTCGATGATGGAGTACGCCAAGGACGCGGCGGCGCCGATGGAGCCGTAGCGAGCCGGGGGCCTCCGGGGCCGCGGCCCCGGAGGTCTGAATGGACCGGGATCGGATTTCCGGAGGAGCGCAAGGAGATCCTGGTCTCCAGGTCCGAGAAGATCCATGGCCTCTGCCTAGCGGCAGCCCGGGCTGCCGATGTCCCGGGCCGTACGCCGGCAAAAGGGAGGGGAATCCGGTGGGATTTAGAGGTAAGGCGGCTGCGGTCTGCATGGTCCTGGTCCTGTCCGCGCTTCCGCTTCAGGGGGCCCAGCCCTGGCGGCACAGGGACATCTGGCTCAAGAACGAGCAGGGGGAGCGGATCACCCCCGCCCGGAACTCCTCAGATCCCTATAGCCCCCGCAGGACCTGCGGGACCTGCCACGGCTACACGGCGATCACCTCGGGGTACCATTTCCAGCAAGGGTTCGACGAGATGAAAGGCGGCGACAACCCGCGCCTTCCGGAGGCTCTTTCCCCGGGGATCTTCGGAAAGGGCTGCATCCCGGGGATCGCTTCCGGCCGCGTGGCCGCGAAGAAGGATTGGGATCCTCTGGGGGAGGACCTTTCTGCTTTCGACTGGATCGGGGCGGGCGGAAAGTTCGGTCCCGACGGCAGGGTGCTCTGGGCGGCCTGCGGATGGACGCATCCGGGAGGGGGACCCCTCGAATACGGCCGGAAGGCCGACGGGACGCCCGATTTCTCGAAAACGCTCATAGAGGGTGAGAGACAGGGCGCTTTGCCCCGGGACGGGGATTACAGCTCAAGGTCCACTCCGGACAGACGGAGCCGTTTTCGCGAGACCGGCGTCGTGGAGGGGGACTGTCTGCTCTGTCACCTGCCCGGCTACCGCATGGACCGCCGGAATGGCCAGATCGGTCTGAGAAACTACCGGTGGGCTGCCACGGCCGGTGCAGGCCTGGGTGAGGTCCAAGGGGCGATCTTCGCTTATGCCGATCCGAAGGCCGGGCCTGGGCCGGCCCTCGAGACCGGAACGTGGAACCTCTCAAAAAGTCCCGTCGTCGATTTCCATTGGAAAGACGGCAACCTCTTCACAAAGGAGGGGAAGCTCCAAGGACGGCTGATCAGCCGGGAGGTGGGCGCCAAGAACTGCCTGCAGTGCCACCGGGAGATGGACGCTCGGAAGACCGGGACGCTCCACGAGGCCTCCTGCGACGCTCACGTGGCAGCAGGCCTTCGGTGCACGGACTGCCATCCCCTGGTGGGCCGATCCAAGGCGCAACGGCTTCGCCACCAGATCGCCAAGGGGTATTCCCCGCAGGGGACGGTCAAGGACCGCCTTGACGGCGTGGGGATGATGACCTGTGCCAAGTGCCATCTCGAGGGCCGGTACCGGCCAACGCGCCCCGGGATGCCCAGGGAGGCACGCGATCCCTCGAAAACACACAGGGAGAGGTTCCCGCGGGCCTTGTTTCACTTCTCTCTCCTGCACTGCTCGGCCTGTCATTCCACGGCCCAGCCCGGCCGGGCAATCTATCTACGGGATGCCGCCGCCGGGGAGGAGGCCTGGTATACGGCGGACCGTCTCGAACGGATCGGTCTGATGGACGATTGGACTGCCCCCGCCGCTGCCCCCTGGACTCCCTGGATCACTCGTTACGAACGGGTTACGGGGGAAGGGGAACGCTACATCCCCTGCGTGACGCGGGCCACCCAGTGGTTCGGGGAGAGGCTGGAAGACGGACGGATCGGGCCGATCCCTCCGACCCGGGTGCGACGGGCCGCCCAGGGGGTCAAGGACCTCTCGTCGGTGGCCGTCCGGGACATCCGGGGAAAAGAGGGGAAAGAGACCACCGTCGCCACCGAGGCGGATGTCCGGCAAATGATCCAGGCCCTCTCCAGTCAGGGAGGGCCGGAGGTTGTCTTCGTGGCGGACCGCGTTTATGCTCTCCGGGGGGACCGGGTCATTCCCTTTGATGCGCCGCCGGCGGCCTCGGGCCAATCCTTCCCACCCTATGACCGGAACGCCACTTGGTTTGGGGAGCGGCAGGAGGGCGGCGAGATCAGGCCGATCGGCCTCCAGTACGTCCTGCAGGCCTTCCGGACCCTCGAGGGGATCACCCTCGCGGAGGTCAAAGGCTCCAAGGGTAGACTGCGGGCCGAGCCAGCCGTCGATACGGGAAAGGACATCCGGTTGGCGATCCAGGCCCTCACAGAAATGGGATTTCAAGACGTGGTCTTCGTTTCCGGCCGGCTCTACGAACTGAAAAAGGACAAGGTCGTTTCTTCGGTATTGCCGGCGTCCCTGAACCCGGCCTCTGGGGAGGCCAGCCCGCAACCGACGAGATGGTTCGGGGAGCGGCAGAAAGACGGGTCGGTCCGGCCGATCGGATCGGCCCCGGTGCGCCAGGCCTTGAAGAATCTCACGGGGCTCTCGGTGATCGAGGTGAGGAACGAACGGGGCCATGCCCTCCTGGCCCAGGCCGTGAGCACCAAGGCGGACATCAAGGCCCTGATCCGTGCCCTGACCGACGCGGGATTCAAGAACGTCGTCATGGTGGGCCGGAAGCTGTACGAAGTCAGGCAGGGGAAAATGATCGAATCCGAGATCATCCGGCCGGGGGAGAGGCCTTCCTTCGCCGTCTACCACAACGTGATTCCCCTGGAGCGGAAGAAGACCTACGGCGCCAAGGGCAGCTCCGCCGGCTGCCTGGATTGCCACGGCGATAACGCGCCCTTCTTCACGAAGATGAAGATCCTCCATGTGGGACGATTTCTCAAGGAGAATTACCCGACTCCGAAGGAACCGAATGCGGAGCCGCAGATGGTCGGGTGGGGCGTCCGCGCCGTGCCCGCCCATGAATAGGGAGGTCGAGAGGTCCATGTGCCGCCTTTTGAAACCGTGGCTTTCGGGAATCCTGTTCCTGGAGTTCCTCTGCGCCGCTACAGGGGCCGCCGAAACGGGGTGGCAGAGGCTCCCGCCGCAGACGCTGGCGCGGATGATGGCCGAGGGGAAGAGGCCCCTCCTGGTCAACACGATGTCCGAGATCGAATGCCGGGACCACAGCATTGCCGGCTCCCTCTGCATTCCCACCGAGGAGTTCGAGGAACGGATCGGCGAAATGGTCCCTGACAAGGGCCTGATGCTGGTCCTGTATTGCGAAAGTGAGGCCTCTCGGAAGAGCCGCGAGGCCGCAGACATGGCGTCCCGGCAGGGATATCAGGACGTCCGCGTCCTGGAGGGCGGGATGCCAGCCTGGAAAATCGCCGGTTACCAGACAGTCTCGGTGGAACGGATTCCCCGCCGGGCGGTCCCGTCGATGAAGCCGCCGGCCTTGCGCAATCGGATGGTGGATAATCAGGATTCCCTCCTCGTGGATATCCGATCGGAAAAGGAGTTTCGAAAAGAGCACATCGAGGGTGCCGTCAATCTGCCGATGTACCAGATGCATCGGCGCTGGCGTGAATTGCCCTTCGACCGTCCGTTGATCCTCGTGGACAGTCGGGGGTTCCGTTCCCCTCTTGCGGCAAGCTATCTGATCGCGAAGGGATACACAGTGGAGAGGCTTTTCGGTGGCATGGCCTCCTGGAAAGCCATGCCACCGAAGGAAAAGACCAAGACGAGAAGACCCTAGCATGAGACCGACCGTGGGCAGGAACGATTGCAACCGGGGCATGGGATTCGCGATGCCCGCTGGGGATCTCTTTAGGATTGAAAGAGGTCCGGCGCGGAGGATTGCGGCCTTGGGGAGGCTTGTGCTGCTGGTCATCGCCTTTTTCTTGTCGGGGATTGGAGTGATGCCCACCTGGGCGGCGCTCGATTGCCTTTCCTGTCATGACGACCATATCTACCGTGTGGTTTTCCCAAAGTCGGTCCACGGCGAGAACAGTTGCACGGGCTGCCATACGGGGATCACGAATCAGAAGCGCCATAGCGAAGGGTTGGAGAAGCCGGCCCCCGTGAATTGCGGGAACTGCCACGAACGGATCGCGCTTGAATACCGCCGGAACTTCCATTACGTCCAGCTCGATTTCCGGTGCGTCGACTGTCACCGGGAGATCCATTCCTTCAAGGTCCGGACGAGACTCCTCAAGCGGGCCGTTATCGAGCGGTGCACCGAGTGCCACGCCAACGAGGATTACGTCGCCTCCGGCCACGCCGAGGCGGTCCTCAAGGGGAACCAGGACGCCGCAGCCTGTGCCGACTGCCACGGCCTCCACAACACGCAGGTCTTCCACACCTCCCTCGAGAAGTATCCCGAGGAGGCCCGGAAGTTCTACAGCCACAACTGCAAGCGCTGCCATGCCGATCCGGTCCTCTCGAAGCGCAACAACCTCAACCCCGAGATCGTCGCCTATTACGAGCAGACCTATCACGGCAAGGTCCAGAGCATCGGCTATCCGGCCGGGGTGGCCGGTTGCGCCGACTGCCATACCACCCACAATATCCTTCCCAAGGACGATCCCCGCTCCAGCATCCATCCCGCGAATCTCGTCCATAACTGCGGTCGCTGCCACCGGCGATTCCATCCGCGCTTCGTGGACTACAAAGCCCATCCCGATTACCGGGACCGAAAGCGCTATCCCGCTCTCTTCTGGACCTTTGTAGCCATGTCGGGGCTTCTTGCGGGGACGCTGTGCTTTTTCTGGCTCCACACCATCTTGTGGTGGCGCAAGACCTACTGGGAAAAACACCGAATGGAGAAGCAGGGCATTCTGCCCCGGGCCCTCCTGGCCAAGGGCGAGGGGCTGCAGCAGATCCAGCGTTTCTCGCGCAGGGAGCGGATCATGCATGTCCTGCTGATTCTCTCCTTCTTCACGCTGGTCATGACGGGATTCCCGCTCAAGTACCACACCGCCGCCTTCTCGGACCTCCTCATCCGCTTCTGGGGCGGCGCGCACCAGGCGGGCTTCTTCCACCGCGGGGCGGCCCTCCTGCTGATCGCTATCGTGGTTTACGTGGCCTGGCTGTCCCTGCAATACCTCTCCCCGAAGGGCCAAGGACTCCGCGGTTTCTGGGGACGCTTCTTCGGTCCCGATTCCCTTGTCCCCAACTGGAAGGACTGGGAGGACTTCAAGGGGATGGTCCGGTGGTTCTTCAACAAAGGGGAGATGCCGAGATTCGACCGCTGGACCTACTGGGAGAAGTTCGACTTCTGGGCCGTCTTCTGGGGGATGTTCGCCATCGGCGGTTCGGGGGTTCTCATGTGGGTGCCCGAGTGGTCCTCCTACCTATTCCCGGGCTGGCTCCTCAATGTGGCCGCTCTGGTCCATTCCGAGGAGGCCCTCCTGGCGGCGCTCTTCATCTTTACGGTCCACTTCTTCAACACCCACTTCATCCCGACGAAGTTCCCCATGGACCGGATCATCTTCACGGGGACCTACACCCTGGAAGACATGAAGGAGCAGCGGCCCCTCCACTACGAACGCCTCAAGAAAGACCCCCGTCTGGAGTCCATGAAGCGGTCCTATCCGGGAATCCCGATGAAGCTTCTCGGGGCGACCTTCGGTCTGGCGAGTCTCCTGCTGGGGCTCTTCCTCCTGGCCCAGATCCTCTGGGTCCTTTTCTTCCCCTGATCCAGGACTCATCCGAAGATCGACCGGACGGCAGGAGATCCCGGTTTTGGGATTACGGGCGGTTCCATGTATTTCACGGAAGCTTCACGGGGTTGTCATCGAATTGTAACAATCCTCCTCTATGCTGTTCGGAGAGGTAATAAGAGATGGAGAAAAGGGGTAGATTCATTTTGACGATGGCGGCGGGGCTCATCCTTGCGGCCGGCTCGGCCTCTGCGGACAGCGTACTGATCAAGGGATCCACGACGGTCCTGCCCATCGCCCAAGCGACCCTGGAGGCCTTCATGAAGGCGGATCCGGGTACGATGATCTCCCTGTCCGGCGGGGGGTCTGGCGAGGGGATCAAGGCGCTCATCGACGGCGTCGCGGACATCGCCATGTCCTCGCGGCAGCTCAAACCTGCGGAGGCGGAACTGGCCAAGGCCAGGGGGGTGAATCCCGTCGAGACAAAGGTAGCGATCGATGCCATCGTACCGATCGTCCATGTAGGGAATCCTGTGAACGACCTCAGCCTCGACCAACTCAGCCAGATCTACCAGGGGAAGATCACGAACTGGAAGGAGGTCGGCGGCCGGGACCTTCAGATTGTGCCGATCTCCAGGGACAGCAGTTCGGGGACCTTCGAGGCCTGGGGGGAACTGATCTTGAAGGGGGCCAAGGTCACGCCGCGGGCGCAGCTTCAGGCCTCCAACGGGGCTATCGTCCAGGCAGTATCGAAGAACCGGTATGCCCTGGGTTACATCGGGCTGGGATACCTGGACAAATTGGTGAAAGCCCTTTCGGTCAACGGTGTCCGGGCCTCGGAAAAGACGGCCAGCATGAGGACCTATCCGGTATCGAGGGCGCTGTATATGTTCACCAACGGTGAGCCCAAGGGCGATGCCCACCGATACATCCGGTTCGTCCTGAGCCCTGCGGGTCAAGCCCTGATCAGAAGGGAAGGATTTGTCTCCCTGTCAGGAAAATAGCAGGCTGGAGATCATCGGAGTGCCGGTGGGATCGATGCCCTGCCTGGGTCCTTTCCGGGGTGTCGTGTTGGAAGCTTTTGCGTGGGCGGGATCGTCAAGGCCCGTCTTGTTTTGATACGGAAGAGGGGTTTATGAACAGCGGACGAAGAGCGCTGACCAGCAGGGCCAGGGAAATAATCATCAAAAATATCTTCGCCTTTTTTGCCTTCCTTTCTGTGCTCTTTCTGGGGCTCATCGTCTTTTTCCTCTTCCGTGAGGGACTCCCCCTCTTCAAAGAGATCAACCCGGTGCAGTTCCTCTTCGGGTCGTCCTGGTATCCCACGTACAATCCGCCGGAATACGGGATCTGGCCTTTGATCGTCGGCTCCGCGATCGTGACGGTCCTGGCTTGCCTCATCGCTGTTCCTTTCGGGCTCTGCTGCGCCGTCTATATCTCCGAGATCGCCCCGGCGCGGATCAAGGAGATTCTTAAGTCCGTGATCGAGCTCCTGGCAGGCCTCCCTTCGGTTGTCCTGGGTTTCTTCGGGATGGTGATCCTGGGACCCTGGATGCAGGAGGCTTTCGATCTGCCCACGGGGCTCAACATCGTCAACGCTTCGATCATGCTGGCCGTCATGGCGATTCCCACCATATCGAGCATCTCGGAAGATGCTCTCTACGCCGTCCCTCGGGATTTTAAAGAGGCTTCCTACGCCTTGGGGGCAACTCGTTACGAGACGATCCTCCGGGTCTCGATCCCTGCTGCCCTCTCGGGGATCTCCACGGCGGTGATCCTGGGGATGTCCCGGGCGATCGGGGAGACGATGGTGGTTCTCATGGTGGCCGGAGGCTCGGCGGCAGTCCCGCGGGGGATTTTCGATTCGGTGCGTCCCATGCCGGCCAGCATCGCTGCGGAGATGGGCGAAGCGCCCGTCGGGGGAGGCCATTACCATGCCCTCTTCGCCACAGGGATCGTTCTGTTGCTGATCACGCTCCTTTTCAACCTGATCGCCGATCACATCTCCCGCAGATTCAAAGAGGAGGGGTCGGGAACGTTATGAGCGCCTATAAACCAGTATCGTCCATGCAATGGCGTTATTTCAGACAGGGCCTCTTCTTCGGCGCGGTGCGGCTGGCAGCCTTCATTGTTACGGTGGCCCTCCTGGGCATCATCGCCTTTCTCCTGGTCAACGGGATCGGGGCCATCAGCTGGGGATTTCTTACGGAACCTCCATTGGATTCCATGACCAAAGGCGGGATCATGCCGGCCATCGTCGGGACCTTCTACCTGACCATCGGGGCGATCCTCGTTGCCCTCCCCCTGGGGGTGGCCTCGGCGATCTATCTGACGGAATATGCGAGGCAGGGGCTCTTCATCCGGATCATCCGGATCGGCGTCAACTGCTTGGCCGGCGTCCCTTCCGTCGTCTTCGGCCTCTTCGGTCTTGGTTTTTTCGTCGTCTTCCTGAAATTCGGTTCCAGCATTCTTTCCGGCGCCTTGACTCTGGGGATTCTAATCCTCCCCACGATCATCGGGGCCGCGGAGGAGGCCCTCAAGGCCGTTCCCCAGACTTTCCGTGAGGCTTCTCTGGCCCTGGGCGTCTCCAAATGGCGAACCATATCCCGGGTTGTCCTCCCCTCGGCCCTGCCGGGGATCCTGACCGGGTCGATCCTGGGGATCGGACGCGCCGCCGGGGAGACGGCTCCCATCATGTTCACGGCGGCTGCCTTTTTCACAGCCGTTCTGCCGAAATCGGTCTTTGACGAGGTGATGGCTTTGCCCTATCATATCTATGTCCTGGCCACAGCGGGGACCCATATCGAGCAGACCCGCCCCCTGCAGTACGGAACGGCCCTGGTCCTGATCGTCCTGGTCCTGGGGATCGATCTGGTCGCCATCGTCCTGCGCGGCATGGCCCGGAAGAGGAAAAGGTGGTAGATGTGGAAAAAGAGATGATCATCACGACTAAGAATGTGGATTTCTATTACGGTGCCTTCAGGGCCCTGACTGATGTGACGCTGGATTTTGAAAAGAACCGCGTCACCGCTTTGATCGGGCCGTCGGGTTGCGGCAAATCAACACTCCTTCGGCTCCTCAACCGGATGAACGATCTCATCGACGGGACGCGGGTGGAGGGGGAGATCCTGTTCGAGGGGAAGAACATCTATGCCCCCGACGTGGACCCCGTGGGGATCCGCCAGCGGATCGGGATGGTCTTCCAGAAGCCCAACCCCTTTCCAAAATCGATCTTCAACAATATCACCTTTGCCCCGAGACTTTCCGGTGTCAGGAACAACGGCGATCTGGCGAACCTCGTGGAGGAGAGCCTCAAACAGGCGGTCCTGTGGGACGAGGTGAAAGACATCCTGGGAAAATCTGCCATGACCCTCTCCGGCGGACAGCAGCAGCGCCTCTGCATCGCCAGGGCGCTGGCCATGAAGCCCGACGTCCTTTTGATGGACGAGCCGACCTCGGCGCTCGATCCAATCTCCACGGCGAAAATCGAAGAGCTCATCGACGAACTCAAGAGACGCTATACGATCATCATCGTGACGCACAACATGCAGCAGGCGGCTCGCGTATCGGAATACACCGGTTTTTTCTACCTGGGTAAGTTGATCGAATTCAACGCTACGGAAAAGATCTTCACCAACCCCGATGTGAAGCAGACTGAGGATTACATCACTGGTCGGTTCGGTTAGGCGTCAGAGCCGAGGGAGGAACCATGGAAGAAGCCAAGCGACATACCAGCGCGGAATACGAGCGTGAGCTCCAAGAGATACGGGACGGCCTGCTCTACATGGGGGCTCTGACGGAAAAGGCTTTGGAAAAAGGAATCACGGCGCTCGTGGAGAGAGACTCCGCACTGGCCAAACAGGTCATCTGCGAAGACGACCAGGTCGACCGTCTCGATTTCGACTTGGAGGAGAAGTGCATTCGCCTTCTGGCTCTCCGCCAGCCCGCCGCCCGGGACCTGCGGTTCATCACGACATCGATCAAGATCACCGGCCATCTGGAGCGGATCGGCGACATGGCGGCCA
This sequence comes from uncultured Syntrophus sp., assembly GCA_964403345.1. GTDB lineage: Bacteria > Desulfobacterota > Syntrophia > Syntrophales > UBA5619 > JAKAFS01. The sequence continues at coordinate 10,067 of CAYOGU010000002.1, forward strand.
ACATCGCCGAGAAGGTCCTCATCCTCAACGAGATTCCCCAGATCAAGGCCTACATCGATCTGCCGCGGATGGACCAGATCGTCCGGGGGATGATCCGCAGAAGCCTCGACGCTATGGTGAGCGAGGATGTGGAACTGGCCCATCGGGTTCGGGAGGAGGATGTCATCATTGATCGGCTTAACGAGCAGATCTTCAGGGAACTGCTCACATTCATGATGGAAGATCCCCATAAGATTCAGGTTTGCCTCTACATCATGCAGATCTCCAAGAGTCTCGAACGGATTGCCGATCACGCCGAGGGGATCGCAGACATGGTGATTTACATGATCACGGGAAAGAGCGTACGACACCAGCCGACTTGCGGACCGAAGGGATGAAGAGAAGACTCTCCTTCAAGTTCTTTGTCGTCTTCCTTACGATTGGGGGGACTGCGGCGCTGATCGCCGGGTTCCTGATCGACCGGGAGCTCAAGGGCGTCCTCATGCGCTGGAGCGAGGAAGAGATGGCGGCCGAAGCGCGTCTGATTGCCTTGATTCCCCCGAATCAAGTGTCGGCGCGGATTGTGGAATTTTCAGAAAGTGCCGGCGCCAGGATAACCTTGCTTGACGCCGCCGGCCGGGTCCAGGCCGATTCCAACCCCGCCGCAATCGAGCCGGGGAACCATCTCTACCGGACGGAAGTCCAGGAAGCCCGCCTGAGGGGGGAGGGATCGGCGGTCCGTTACAGCCGGACCCTGTCGATCGAACTCCAGTATGTGGCCCTTGCCCTGACAGAGGGGGGGGAGATAAAAAGGTACATCCGCTTGGCTCGTCCCGTTCAGGATGTGGTCCGTTCCATGGAATCCTTCCGGCGGATTTTTCTGTGGGTGCTCGTTCCGGTCCTGTTCATTCCGCTCTTGCTCTGCCTGATCTACAGCATCCGAACGATTTCGCCCATCGGGAAGCTGGTGGCCTTCACCGAAAAGGTACAAGTCGGACAGATTTCCGGGATGGTCAGGATTCCTTCCCGGGACGAGATCGGCGTCCTGGCCGCCAACATCAACGGGATGGTCGAGGTCCTGCAGGAGAAGATCCACGCCGCTGATGGGGAAAAAAGAAAACTTCAGTCCCTCTTTACCGGTATGGTTGAAGGGATCGTCGTCCTCGATGCCGGCGGACGGATCGAGACCCTCAACCGGGGAATGGAGGAGACGATCGGCCGGTCCCAGGGGGAACTCGTCGGCAGGACGCCCCTGGAGGCCTTCCGGAATATCGCACTCCAAGATGCCTTGGAGCGTTTCCGGCATTCGGGGACTCCAATTTTTCGCGAGATCACCATGGGGGATGAAAACCCGGTCGTGATGGACGTGACGCTTTCCGCCATCCGGGGGGAAGCCGGCGGAGAGGAGAAGACCCTGTTGGTCTTCCACGACGTGACGCGCCTGAAGAAACTCGAGCGCGTCCGCACAGACTTCGTGGCCAACGTCACCCACGAGATCCGGACTCCCCTGACGGCGATTATCGGTTTTGTGGAGACCCTCGAGCAAGGGGCTCTTGTGGACCGGGAGAAGACCTATAAGTTCCTGGCGACAATCCGCGAAAACGCCGAGCGGCTCAATCGCCTTGTGAACGACCTTCTGACCCTCTCCGGGATTGAGTTGGGCGAGGAAAATCTCCGTCTCGAACGGCTTTCCCTGGAAGGGGCCCTGGATGATGTCCTGGCCCTTGTGACCGCCCGGGTTATTGAGAAGAATCTGAAGCTCATCCGGGAGGTCCCGGAAGGACTGCCGCCCATCCGGGCCGACCGGGACCGGCTGACCCAGATCCTGCTCAACGTCCTGGACAACGCCGTCAAGTTTACACCGGCCGGCGGGTCTATCGCTGTCACGGCTGAACCCGGTGATGAGAGGACCCTGATCGTCCGGATCGCCGACACGGGTGTGGGCATCCCCAAGGGGGAGATCCCTCGGCTGGGCGAGCGGTTTTATCGGGCGGACAAGACGCGTTCACGGGAAATGGGGGGCACGGGCCTGGGGCTTTCGATCGTCAAACACCTGATGAAGGCCCATGGGGGACGGATGGCCATCGAGAGCACCCTGGGCCACGGCACCACGGTCTCGCTCCATTTTCCCCTCTATGAGGAGTCGACATGATGCAGAAGAGGATCCTCGTTGCCGACGACGAGAAGGACATCGTGGAACTGGTTGCCTACAATCTCGAACGGGAAGGATTCTCCGTCCTGAAGGCCTTGAATGGCGGAAGCGCCCTGGAATCGATCCGGCGTGACAAGCCGGACCTGGTCGTCTTGGACCTGATGATGCCCGGGGTATCGGGAACAGAGGTATGCCGGATCGTCCGGGGCATCCCCGAGACGGCGAATCTGCCCATTATCATGCTGACCGCCAAGTCCGAACCTGTGGACCGGATCCTGGGACTGGAGATCGGGGCGGACGACTACCTTACCAAGCCTTTTCATGTTCGGGAGCTGATCGCCAGGGTCCGCGCCGTCCTGAGGCGATCGGATCAGCACCCAGAGGAAAACCTCCGGGAGTCTTTCGATTTCCAGGGGCTCCACGTCGATTTGAAGGCCTACCGCGTGACCCTCGAGGGCAGGGAGGTCGAGCTCAGTTCCCGCGAGTTCAAACTACTGCAATTCTTCATTGGCCATCCCGGCCGTGTTTACAGCCGCGAACAGCTTCTCGACCGCGTCTGGGGTGACGAGGCTTTTGTGGAACCCCGGACGGTGGATGTCCACATCAGCCGCCTAAGGGGGGCAATCGAGGCGGACCCTTCGAACCCACGGTATATCCTGACCGTCCGCGGTATCGGCTACAAGTTCGCAGACGAAGCCTGAAGAGCAGACTTCCCGCCCTTTCGTCATCCTTTATTCACGGGGCCTTCATCAAGGGATAACAATTCCGTTCTAGGATGACGTCATTTCGGCTGAAAACCATGCAACCCGGACCTGTTCCAAAGAGGTTCACAAAAAGGTTCCAGAGGAAGGACTGAGTCCGGAATAATAATGAGTCAGAGGGAAAAACATGTATGCCCAGCTGATGGAAGAGGCTTCCCGTGATGTGGAGGTCCCCAGCCGCTCCAGGGATGTCGGGGAGACGGAGGTGGATGCCTTTGTCGAGTCGATTCAGGTGACTCCCCATTTCCACCCGGTGATCGATCTTTTCTCCGCCTCGGTCACGGGGTTTGAAATCCTCTCCAGAGGCGTCGCCCCTTATGAGACTCCCTGCCGGATGTTCTCGGCTGCCAAACAGCGGGGGGCGACCTGGGAACTGGAGAGGGCCTGCCGTGTCGCCGCCATGAGGAAGATCGCCTCCCTTCCAGAGCCGTTCCGAAAAGTCCAGTTTTTTATCAACGTCAGCCCGGATATCTTCAGCGACCCCCGTTTCATCGAGAAATTCACCCAGAAGCGCCTCAGGGAGTATGGCATCGATCAGAGGCAGATCGTCATCGAGATCACCGAGGAAAAGACTTTCGAGGATTTCAAGCAGTTCGGGACGCTGGTCGCCCATTACGCGAACCAGGGTTTCAAAATCGCTGTGGACGACTTCGGGTCCGGTTATTCGGGGCTGGTGACCCTGATTGCCTCGACCCCCCATTACTTGAAACTAGATATGGCGATCGTCAGGGATGTCCACCGCCACGACTACAAACAGAAGATCGTCAAGGCCATTACGGCATTTGCTTCCAGCGTCAACGCCAGGTTGATCGCTGAAGGCGTCGAGTCTTTGGATGAGTTGGAGGTTCTGGTCCGGTACGGCGTCCGGTATGCCCAGGGCTTCCTCTTCGGTCGGCCCGAGCGGGAACCCTATGCCCTCAAAGAGGAGATGAGAAAGAAACTCAGGGCGCTGATCGACAAGTACGACCAAGCCACGATCGATGTGGACGAGAAGGTCGCGAGTCTCGTGATCCGCCCCATGACGATCGCCGCCCACACCCTGCACTGCAAGGATCTGGATATGATATTCAAAAAGCGGACCCATTTGGATCACGTAATCCTCCTCGACGGAGAAAGCATCGCCGGGATGATCACGCGACAGAATTTCTATGCGGAAACCGGCGGCGCCTTCGGATATCAACTCTTCCAGAAGAAGCCAGTCGAGGTCGTCTGCAAACCCAATCCCCTGATCGTCGAGGACAAGATGACGGTGACGATGATGGCGAAACTGGCGATGGATCGCCTTTCGGAAGACCTGTACGATCCGGTTCTGGTGGTGGATGCCGAAGGGAAATTCATGGGGACCGTGACCATGAAGCAGGTGATGACCAAATCGCTGGAACTGGAGATCCGCTCCGCCATGGGGGTCAACCCCCTGACGGGATTGCCGGGTAATAACGCGATTCACCGCTGGATCCATGATGCCCTGGCTTGGTCCGAATATTCGATCATTTATATCGATCTCGACCATTTCAAGGTTTACAACGACACCTATGGGTTTCTCATGGGGGATGAGATGCTTTGCCTTACAGCACGGGTCCTGGGCGACTGGCTGAACCGGCTTCCGGAGGGGGCCAGGTTGGGACATATCGGCGGCGACGACTTTGTGATCGTTAACCGGGGCATCATTCGGGGAGAGGTATTGGAATGCCTGTGTAGCGGCTTTGATGCCGAGAAACTCGGTCTTTTCAAGAACGAAGACGTCGAAAGGGGTTGTATCCTTGGAGCGGCGGACCGTCAGGGCAATCCGCTCATCACGCCGCTGATCACCATGAGCGTGGCTGTTATTGACAGCAGCAAAGTTTGGGTGGACCCGCATCCGGCCCTCTTTTCGGAAGTCGCCGCTTCGCTGAAAAAGAAGGTCAAAAGGCTGACGGCAGAAACAGGGAAGAGTGGATATCTCTTAGAGCAACGGCTCCATGTTTGATGGGCCTTCCGGACTCCGCCGCCGGGTGAAAAAGGGCGAAGACCGGCCCGGTCAGGTGGGTGGACCTTCACCATAACGGACCTTCCGAAAGATGATGAGGAAGCGCTGGATCATTCTGGGAGCATGCCTGCTGATTGGTCTCGCGCTTTTCTTCGTCCATCAGCGGTTCAACAGCGCTGTTCCCAGGTTTCATGATTCACCCAGGATGACCGCAGATTCCGAAAGACGTTCCACTCGCTGGTACCGCAAGAGCGCCTTCACCAGACTGAGGGGCGTTGCTTTGGTTGTTCACGGCTTGAACATGAAGCCTGATAGGATGGAATTCCTGATCAAGTGGTTGAACCATGCGGGCATCGAAGCCCTGAATCTGTCGCTCCACGGACACGGCGAGAACTATTTCCAGAGTGAGGAGAGGAATTGCGAGGAGGCGAGGCTGGATTCCTTCCGAACCGTGACCTACCGGCTCTGGTCGGACGAGGTGTATGTCGCTTATCAAAAGGCCAAGCAGCGCGCTCGGCAAAAGGGGGTTCCTCTCTTCCTGGTCGGATATTCCCTGGGGGGGCTTCTGGGATGCGAGTTGCAGGTTTCCATGCCCGACGTTTTCTTCGACCGGATGGCCCTATTCTCCCCTGCCCTCAGGATTACCCTGAAGCCCTATCTCCTCAAAGTCCTCATGCCGTTCCCGGACCTGGTGCTCGACAGCCTGTCGCCGGAGGCTTATCGCGCTAATGCCGGGACACCCATGGCCGGTTACAAGGCCCTGTTCGAGGCCCTGACCCTTTTCGAGGAGAACCGGAACGATAAACTGAACGTGCCGACGGTTGTCTTCCTGGATCGAGAGGACGAATTTATCTCTTACGACGATTTGGCTCAGATGATTGCTACCGGTCATCTCGACCGATGGCGGATCGTCGACGTGCAGAAGGATCCGCCGGAGGCCGCGTTGTACGCCCATCATCTGATGATCGACGAGACCGCAGTCGGACGGATCATGTGGTCGAAAATGCAGGCCGTGCTTCTTTCGCACCTAGTCGGCGATGGTACGCTGGGTTCCCGTTTACGAGGAAGGTGAATCGGTGGATGGTTCGCACGCCGCGGCTTAGTGGTGGACAGCGTCCAGACGGTCGTCTGCGTTCTCGATGGGAGCGCGTACGCGTTCCGCCTCCCGGCGATCGAAGCGGATGGTGACGATCAGAATGGAAATCAGTCTACGCAGGAGTTCCGGAGGGACATTTCTGTCGCTGACGGCGTATCTGAGGGATTCGGAGCAAACGCCTTCACCGCCGATCGCCCGCCGGAGGCCGTTCAGGAAATCTCTTTCGCTGCAATCGGCGGCATCGATGCGCTGCAGATCTTCCTCGAGAAAGCGGACCCCTTCCAGAGCATGGGCCTTGCGCAGGTCGTTGCGGTAGTAGTCCTCGGCGCTGCGGTTGAAGTCAGCGGCCTGCATCTCCATCGGGGAGGCGGCCTTGGCCTTTTGGAGGATGGCCTGCGTCAGTTTTCCCAGGGCGGAATGGCGGTCGGGGTCTTCCAGCCTCTTTTCAAGGTCGGCGATCCTTTCGGCCATCCCGAGAACTTTAATCAGATTCGCCCCGTCTTTCCGGATAATCCGCACGAGGGCCCGGCAATACTCCCGGTGGTGGACCCTCCAGTAGCCGGGATAGCGCCGGCTGGCTCTGACACGTTGGGTATTTTCGATGATCCGCTGTAGGAAAAGGTTCTGGGTGTCCTGCCGGACGAAAAAGGTGGGGATGCCCACGGCCCGCCCGAAGACAATTTGCCGTCTCTCGCTCTCGACAAAGGGACCGTCGGGGATGCGGTTGTGGTCGGCGAGACCTTCGGCAATATACTGGAACGCTAGGGCCGTGAGGAGGTTCTGCAGATCCACGGCCCCGGCCATATCCTCTTCGAGACTGAAGAAGAGGCTGTAGGAGCGTCCTTCGAAACCGGAAAACCCCATGGTGGCATACTCACGGAGTTTGTTGAACAGGTAGAGGGACATCCGCTTGTCGAAGACGCCCAGCTCGGCAAGATCCTGCTTGAGTCGGTCATGGTTGTGAAGCATTCCGTCCAGTGCCGGGCTCTTTTCTGTGCTCCTCAGGGCCACTAGGTAATCGATGAGGCGGAAGTCAGGGAGAAAATCGCCGCGGAGCCTGAAAATGTTACGGATCGCCCTGTCGAGCCAGGGGGGGCCGAAGGGGGTCACTGTTTTCCTAAAGATGTTGATGTCCGCCTTCTTCTGCCAACGCCTCCAGAGCATGCGCAGGTGGTCGAAATCCAGTTCATGGGGAAGGAACCCCAAGACGCATTCCGGATGGAATTCCGAGTAGTCGAGCCGGTAGGGGGTCGCACTGTAAGTACCCACGAAGAGGGGGAGGAAATGCTCCAGGATTTTGATGACCAGATCCCCGAGGTATTTCTCGTGGCGGGACGTGAAGCCGGAGGCCGGGTCCTTCAGAAGAGCGGTGAGTTTCCGGCTGCCGAGGCTGACGTGCGTTCCATTGTTGGCCAGACTGATGTTGGAAGTATTCGGAAGGACCACGAGGTTGCGCGTGATGATGCCCGATTCGCGGAGCTTCCCCAGGGCATTGAGCTGGCTGCGGCTCAGGACCCGATGACACAGGTGCATGTATTCCTTTTTGATCTCGCCGCGGTTCCAACCCGACAGGCAGGGGTTCATGAAAAGTTCTCGATAAAAGGCGTCGGAGATGCATGCGTTAAGCCTCTTCTGGCGGATTGGTGGATGGGGCGAGTAGAATACCATCGCTCTCTGCCCGCTCTGCATAAGGCCGAAACGCTGGTTAGCGTACTGAACGAGCAGTTGCGTCAGGAGGAACCGCTTTGCCGATTCCCTGGCCACCTCTCGGCCCATCCCGGTCCGGGGAGTTAGGGACGAAACCTGGAAGGAACATATCTCGGGCGAGGTGTTGTCGCTCAGGAAGTGATCCATCAACCTGCGTCCAGTCTCGGCCACGGCGGGGGGCTGTCCGTCGATCGCCTCGGCCAGGGAGAGCTTCAACAGATAACTGATCGGGATGCGGAGATATTCCCGGCCTTCCTGCCGGAAAGTGAAATCGGTCAGGTCGGTTCGGTATCCCTGGGAGGGGTCGGCCTTATCCGCCAAGAGGTCGCCATTGAGGATCCCTTGGGCGAAGAGTCCCAGCATGTCCCTGGGGAAGCGGACCCAGCTGTTTTCCCACACGCCGTCGACATTATCCTGGAGGTACTTTTCCAGCTCGGTCATCGCCCGTCCTGGCAGTTCGCCGGAGGCCCTCCGCCGGATGATGTTGGCCAGGTAGTTGGACCGTGCAATCGTGATGGGGAGATCGACATCTTCCCTCTTTCCGATCACGATGGCCTGAAGCTCAGTTTCGCTTCCGGCAGTCGTGTCGTAAAGGGAGAAGGGCAGGGCCTCGGCATCAATGCCGGACGGCCCGTAAACGCCAAATTTTTCCGTCGCCTCCCGGGCGGAGAGAAGACGTTCCTCCGGGCCCCGCATCGGGACCAGGGGGAGGGAGAGGGAGTTTTCAATTCTGCTCACAGACAGTTCCTTTCGAAAGGTTTTCTGATTCTCTTAAATTCGATTCGTTTCTATACGATTCCTGTGACGAGGTGATGACGTTTGGATGAATCCTCCGTGAAACTTGGGCGGAAAGGCGACCGGTGAAGGATCTTCGCGTTAGCCTTTCTTAAGTTTGCCGTTTTATATGGATGATTCTGATGACCGAATGGATGGTATTCCCATGGAATGGAGCAGCCGACTTCGATTTCATGAGATCTTAACGACTCCGTCATATTCGCGTTACAGTTTGATGATTGGATAATCAAAATTTCGGAGAAGAGGGACCGTTGTTCATGCCATCAATCAGAAACCTCCAAGATGCCGTGGAGGAAATTACGGAATGGGATCTGCAGCTCTTTGACAAACTGACTACAATGGAACTTACCCCGTTGCAGATCGAACGCATCGTCTGCCCGGGGAAGATTTTCGAGACAGAAGGGTCCGTTCTGGCCATCCACTGGCACCCGGAGATGGTCGCCCTGCCGCTGGTCGAAACGAGGCTGCGGAGGGTCTATCCTCATGCCGGTCAGACTCTGATCATCCCGACTCAGCACAATGAGATCCTCGTCTACGGTGATTACGCGGGTGCCGAGGTAGACTGCCGGGCCGATGCCTTCAATCGCAAAATTCAGATCCTGCTTCATTTCCGGTCCGAAGAGATCAAAAAGGCCCACAGCCTGAGGTCCATGATTGCCCATACCTGCCAGTATCGGCAGACGCAGTTGTTCGAGTTTCTGGAAACCTTGGCCGATCCCCGACATGAAGGGTGCCTCATGGAAGCGGCCAGGCATACGGGAACCGAGAAGGCAATGGTCCTCTTTACCGGAGTTCTGGTCGGAAAGCTCAAGAAAATGATTGAATTGAGGTCGGATTCGATTCCCGACATGGCACTGAAGAACAAGCTGGTTATCAGTTACATCAACGCCCATCGGGAGTTTTACGATTCCCTTGCAATCGACCGGTCGGTGATCTTTGCGGCCGGAGTCAAGGAGGTCGTGAAGCGGCGATTTCGTCTCGACTATTTCTATGAGGTGAACGAGATCATTGAGGAAGCCAGAGGGTTGGACGGCGGGGTCATCGTGCCCCATCCGGAGCAGTTCTGGCCCGTCCTACTGGCCGATTATGATGTGGACGGCTATGAGGTCTGGAATCCTCAATCCCGGGAGTTTACGGAATTCTTGATTCAGACGGTGATCAGGAAGAACAAGGCCGGGCAGGGAGGCAGACGCCTGCTGGTCATGATGGGGGACGATACCCATCTGAGCGAAAAAATCCTTGATCCTGAACAACAGGATCCCGACAAAGCCGCCCGTGAAATCGGCCATCAACCCCCTTGGGACGACAAGGCCGTCCGCAAGATTCTCAATATGGGGGATTTCGATAAGAGAAAAGTCATCGACGAGTACCAATCTCGCCTTGCCGGCGGAACGGTTTGAGAGGGGGCTGCATGGAACAGGGCAAGGACTTTCAACACGAATCCATCGAAGACAAGGAATCCGTTGTCCGATACCTCCAAACCCTTTCCGATGGGTTCCGGAGCCAGAGGCTGGAGTTTCAGACCGGCCAGGAGGAAATCCTCCTTGAGCCGTCGGGCCTGATCCAGGTCGAGATCAAGGCCAGAAGCCGTCATCGGAAGTCGAAGCTTTCCATCAAGTTTGTCTGGAAGGATCAACGGCAAGCCGAAGGCAAGCCGAAGCGGGTCCTGGCCATCCGGACCAATCAGGGATGAGTCCGATGTTCGTCTTCAAGGGCCTCAATGAAAACTTCATGTTTCTCGTTGTGCGGATCCGGCGACAGTTGGAGGACACGCTCGGTGTCCTGGAATTCGGTGAGAAGACCCTTCCGGACCGCATGAGGACCCGCGAGGACTATATCGACAACCTCAAGATCACCATCGAACGGAAGAGCTACCGGAAGATTTTGAGGAGCCGCTCGGAAGACGACCGGGTCATCCGGATGATGGGGTCCCTCAACACGGCCGTGAGCAATCTCGAGGAAATCGGCGACTACCTGATCAACATCGTGACCCAGGTGCAGTATTTAAGCGACCCCACCTTCATGGGTCGCTTCGACTACCAGGCTTATTTCCGATTGATTGCGGATGCTCTCGATCTGATCGTGCCCAGCCTGTTTAAGGGAATCATCAAGGACGCCCTGTCCGTCTGCCGGACGGAGATCGAGCTGGATCAGCTCTACAAGCGGGATTTCGATGCCGTCATGGCGATTCTCCGGGAGGGGCGCGATATCGGCAATGCGGTCACCGCCCTCATGATCCTCCGTTATCTGGAGCGGATCGGCGATTCGCTTCTCAACATCGGAGAGGCCATCATTTCCGCCTATGCCGGCAGCAGGCTGAAACTCTTCGAGTACCTGGCCCTGCAGGACCATCTCCCCGCGGCCGGCGGTAACTTCACCATCGAAGACATTCATGCCGAGACCCGTTCGGGATGCCGCGTCGAAAAGGTCATATCCGCGGATATCCCGAAAGGCGTCCAAGAAGCGATCTTCAAGGAGGGGGATCTGGGGAAGATCGAACAGGAGAAGGAAAAACTAGGGCGCTGGCAGGAGATCATGCCGGGTTTGACGCCGAAGGTCTTCGGTTTTCAGCCCCTCAACGGCAAGGCGTTCATGCTCCTGGAGTGCATCGACGGCCTGAATTTTCAGGAGATCGTCATCAAGCAGAACGGCGTGTTGTTCCGGCAGGCCTTCGGAGAACTGAAGAACGTCATGGATGCGGTCTGGACACGGACCAAACTTCCCGAGGCTAAACCGGCGAACTTCATGCGGCAGCTCCTGGGGAAATTACCCGAAGTCTATGAGGTCCACTCCTCCTTCTACAGGCCGACTCAGATGATCGGCAGCCTGGAACGGCCGCCCTTCGTCGACCGGCTGGAGCATGCGGCGAGGATCGAAGCGGTCCTGATGCCCCCCTTTTCCGTCTTCATCCATGGCGACTTCAACGCGGACAATATTCTCTACAACCACCGGGAAAACCGCATTTACTATATCGACCTCCATCGTTCCCACGACCTTGACTATATACAGGACGTGTCCGTCTTCATGATTTCGTATTTCCGGATGCCGTTATTCAATCCAGGCATGCGCAACTGGTTGTCGGAGGTGATCGATGAGTTCTACTGCTTCGCGAGGCATTTCTCGGAGCGGCACGGGGACGAGACCTTTGATGCCCGATTGGCTCTTGGCCTGATCCGGTCTCTGATCTCCTCCACGAGGTTTATCCTCAAGGAGGATTTTTCCAAGGACCTTTTTCTGCGTGGGATCTACCTGCTGGATCGGCTTTTGGAGCATGAGGGAAGGCCATGGGAACAGTTCCGCGTTCCCCGGGATATATGGGTTTATTGATTCCGCAGGTGGAGTTTCGAGAAGCGATTCGGCGGAAAGGATGACAAGGGATGGTGAAGATCGGTGTCGTCGGCATTTCCGGGAGGTGGTCCTCGGAAGAGATGACGGCGGCCGTCGAAAAGAAGACGGGCTTTCGGCTTCTTGTGGAGATGGACCGCGTTCGCTATGAATCGCGGCGGGAGACGCTGTTCTACAAGGGGGTCGATCTGGGCACCCTCGACGGCCTGATCGTGAAGAAGATTGGGGCGCGGTTCAGTCCGGACCATCTCCAACGTCTGGAGATGCTGCGTTACCTTAGGGCGCGGGGGGTCAGGGTCTTCTCAGATCCCGCCGCCATTGCCCGCTGCCTGGATCGTCTCAGCTGCACCCTCACCCTACGGCTCGGGGGGATTCCCATGCCGGAGATAGTCCTGACGGAACATATCGAGGCGGCCGAGGCGGCCGTCCGTCGGTTCGGACAGGCCGTCTTCAAGCCGCTTTTCACATCCAAGGCCCGAGGAATGGAGGTGATGAGGAGTGATGATCCGGAACTACGGGAAAGCATCGGTGCCTTTAGAGAACAGGGCAATTGCCTCTTGTATGTGCAGAAGAAGATCGACCTGCCGGGCCGTGACCTGGGGATCGCCTTTCTCCGGGGGCGCTATGTGGGCGCCTACGCCCGCGTCGCCCCGGCCGGGTCCTGGAACACGACGACGGTCAACGGTGGGCGCTACGAGGCCGCGAAACCCTCCCGGGACATTGTCGAACTGGCCTCCCGTGCTGCGGCGCTGTTCGGGCTCGATTTCACCTGTGTAGACGTCGTGGAAGGCCACGAAGGCCCGATGGTCTTCGAGGTCTCGGCCCTGGGCGGGTTTCGTGGACTCTGGGAGGCTCAGGGGATCAATATGGCTGAGATGATCGTGGATTCCGTCCTGGAGGCCGTTCATGAATAATCCTCAGACGGTTCTGTTCCAGGATCTCTTCGACGATCTCCGGAATCGCTATCCGACCCACGAGCGGCTCTTTGTCGGGATAGGGGAGTTGATCATCCAGGTCAAGTCGAATTCGCCGGACCTGATGGCGGAGTTGCGCCGTTACTTCAAGGAGTTCACGTGCTGGGAATCCCAAGAGGACATCCTGATCTATGCCATCGAGTCCGATGAGATGCCCTTGCCCCTGGTCCTCCGGCAGAAGGGTCCCGATCCGGGCAAGAACAGGGTCAAGGAAGAATTTGCGGACCTGGCGGGCGGAAGGATCGTCCGGAAACGCCTGACCGGTCTCTGTTTCCTCTTCAACGGGCACGACAACATGGCGGTCGGACCCTGTCGGGCCAACAGCAATCAGATCGTCAATTTCATCAACAACCGCTTTATCGAGCGGATGCTCCGGGGAGGGAGCCTCCTGTCCCATGCCGCTGGTGTTGCCATGGGGGACCGAGGGCTGGCGCTCGCCGGTTTCTCCGGGAGCGGCAAGTCGAGCCTCGCGCTCCACCTTCTGACACGGGGGGCCTCCTTCGTCAGCAACGACCGGTTGATGACCGCGGAGCGCTGGGGACGCCTCAGGATGTACGGCATTCCCAAGCATCCCCGCGTCAATCCGGGGACCCTCCTGTCCGTCCCGGTGCTTCGAGAGGTGATCAGCGACGAGGATCGGCGGTTGTACGCCGATTGGGATTCCGAGGCATTATGGCACCTGGAGCGAAAGTACGACGTGATGATCGACGAGGTCTTCGGCGAGAAGAAATTTCATTTGAGCGCCCTGATGAAGGGTCTGCTTTTGCTCAACTGGAGGAGAGACGGCGGGACCCTTTGCATTCGCCCCGTGGAAATCGACCGGCGGCGGGACCTCCTGGCTGCCTTCATCAAGCCTCCCGGTCTTTTCTTTTTTCCTGAGGAACTGGAGACGCCTCCCGATTTTTCAAGCGAACGCTACGTGGAGCAGCTCCGCAACTGTGCCGTCTTTGAGGCGACCGGAGAGATCGATTTCGACGGGGCGGCGGTTTTTTGTCTCGACTTCCTGCGGGAGGAAGGGACATGAAGACCCTGCAGGAACCGGGACAGCTTCCGCAGCGGATCGTTCTGCAACGCCGCGCCTTGCTGCCTGACAAGCTGAAGATCGCCCGTTATGAAAAGGCGCCCGAACTCGGACCGCGTCTGCTCTTCTTCAGCGGAGGCAATGCCCTCAAGCGGTTCAGCAAGACCCTGATCCGGTATACCCACAATTCCGTCCACATCATCACCCCCTTCGATTCCGGGGGCAGTTCCGCCGAGATCCGCCGTGCCTTTCGGATGCTCTCCATCGGGGACGTGAGGAACCGCCTCATGGCCCTTGCCGATCAGTCCATCAAGGGCAACCCAGAAATCTATCGACTTTTTTCCTACCGGCTTCCTGCGGACGATCCATCAGACCGACTCCGGGAGAAGCTGCAGATGATGGCCGAAGGCCTGGATTCCCTCGTCGACGGCATCCCCGTGCCGATGCGGGCCATCGTCTGCGGCCATATCGGGGACTTCCTCCGGCTCATGCCCGGCGACTTCGATCTTCGGGGGGCGAACATCGGCAATATCATCCTGACGGCTGGCTATCTGAATCACCATCGCCACATCGAGACGGTCATCTATCTATTTTCAAAACTGGTGGAGGTCCAGGGACTGGTTCGGCCCGTCGTCACCGACGACCTCCACCTGGCGGCGAGGCTCCAAAGCGGTCAGATCCTGGTGGGACAGCATCGGATCACCGGCGATTCGTTTCTCAAGGCGAGAAGCCCCATCGATGAGCTGTTCCTGAGCGCTTCGGCCGATCAGCCCGAGCGGGTCCAGACGGAGATTTCCTCCGAAACAGCGGCCCTGATCGACGGCGCCGAGATCATCTGTTACCCCATGGGGAGCTTCTATTCGAGTGTTCTGGCGAATCTCCTTCCGCGTGGCGTGGGCGCCGCCATTGCCGCCAACCGTTGTCCCAAAGTGTTTGTCCCCAATACGCTCCCCGACACGGAGCAGGCAGGGATGTCCCTGGGCGATGCCGTCCGGACCATGATCCGGTGTCTTCAGGGGGATCGTTCGGGAGACCCCACCGACTACCTGGACTGGATCGTTCTGGACAGCAGGTGGGGGAGGTATCCTTTCGACCTTGATCTGGAGAGGATCCGTGAGTGGGGGATCGGGATCCTCGAAGCGACGCTGGTCTCCGAGGAAAGTTCGCCCTACGTTGATCCTGAACATCTCTGCCATGTCCTTCTGTCCCTAACATAAATCCCCAGGAGGTGCCGTATGTCCGACCAATATCTGCGGGTCAGAACGGGAACGGGATTCTCTTTTGCCGTCCGCCACTTGGAGGGCTTGATCGAATGTCTCAAGCGGGGGACCATTTACCTCAATCACGAGGGGAAGTCGATTCTGCTTAAACCTCGGACGCCGATCTCCATCGAACTGGAAGCGGCAAGTAAAGCGAGCCATGGGATCTGCAAAGAGAAAATGGTCCTCAAACTCTCGTGGAAGATCCGGGAATCCTGGTCGTTAGGGGAAGAGAGCTTTTCGATTCTCCGATCAGAGCCGGCAGACTGCGTGCACTCTGACCGATGGGGATTTCTCCCTGAACCGTCTGGTGAAGTGGACGGAAACAGCCTGGATGCGGGAGCGAACGGCACGCTCAGAAATGAAACGTTTTCCGAAGCGATTAAGAAAAAAACGTGGGACATGGCACGAAACCATTGAAAGCGTCCGTGCGGAAGAAGCCCCTCGAAAAATAGCGCCTCTCCAAAAGGGAGAAGGCAATCTGGCGCTGCTTAGGTATCGCCTGTTTTTCAGCACTTCATCAGGAGGTAAACAGTATGGCAAGTCAACAATTGAAGGTCAAATCGAAAGTGGCATTGGTGGAAGTGATCAAACATCTGGAACACCTGGTGACATCCCTCAAGGAAGGTCAGCTCTGCATCCGGAAAAATGACGAGGTCATCAACCTGAAACCCCAGGATCCGGTTACTTTCGAACTGGAGGCCGAGGCCAAGCTGGAGAAGGACAATCTGCGGGAGAAACTCGTCATCGAACTGAAATGGAAAAAGGGCGAGGCTGCGCCGATGGAAGGCGACAGTTTGTCCATCAGCCATCTTGATCCGGCGTCCGAACTCTGAGGAACGAACGCAATCCCCTTTTCCTTCCAGGGAAGTCCGGGAAGGAAAAGGGGACAACAGGGGATAACCGATGATACGGTCTTACAACATCGAAGACGATCGCCTGGTCGAATGTCTTCCGACTATTGCGCGGGTTGCTTGGTTTGCCGCCCCCGATGAGGACGAGCAGGGGGTCCTGATTCACCATCACGGGCTTGATGAGCATACCCTCCATTCCACCCTGGACCCGGACGAACAGGCCCGCATCGAGACCGAGCCGAGCCATCGGGCGGTGATCTTCAAGGTTCCCCGGAACCATGTCCCCGGAGGGGACCTGGAATTCAAGGTTACGTCCGTCGGTTTCTTCCTCTTTGCGGATCTTTTGATCGTCGTCTCTGCCGATGAACCTGCACCTTTCTCGGGGAAGCCCTTTTCCAGAATCGGCCGTCCGGAGGAGGTGATGCTGAAACTCATCAATGCCTCCATCTCTCTCTTCCGGACCCATCTGCAGATCATCGCCCGGGTTTCAGAGGACCTGTCGGAAAAGATCAGTGCCTCCATGGAGAACCGGTATCTGCTGCAGCTCTTCGACCTCGAAAAGAGTCTAGTTTACTATCTCAACGCCATGTCGTCCAACAGCGCCCTCCTGGAGAAGATGAGGCACCTGGGTGGGCAGATGCTGCGATCTCCCGAGGACCGGGAATTCCTTGATGACATCATCATCGAGAATTACCAGTGCTTCAAGCAGGCCAGGATGTATTCCAATATCCTCTCGTCGATGACGGCGGCTCGGGCCTCCATCGTCAGCAACAACCTGAACATTCTCATGAAGCGTCTGAACATCGTCACGATCGGCATCATGATCCCCACGCTCGTGGTCAGCACCTTCTCCATGAACGTGGCGATCCCCCTGCAGAAAAACGAGTACGCCTTCTGGATCATCCTCGGTCTCTCGGTGATCTCCCTGATCGGCGTGCTGGGGGTTTGGAGATACTTCAGGAGGGATCCGCTCTGAACGTGGTTGCGCTATGCTGCGAAGAGAGAAAGACGACGCGTTTCACATGAATGGATTCATCCATACCATGAAATTAGGGACTGATCGATGCTGTCTCCCTGGAGGAGACAGCATCGCATGATCTACGTCGGATCTCCTGGAAAGATGAGAGGCTTCCCGCGAGCCATGGACAGGCGCTCCCTGATATTCGATGAGGTCGGGCCGATCATCGTCACCCACAGCTACTGGGACCACATCGGTTCGGCCAGCGTCATCAGGGACCTCACCGGAACCAAAGAGGCTCTGCACCGCGAAGAGAAGGCATGGTTGGAGAAATTACTGAAGCGCTCAGAGCCGGAGGTGACGACCCGGGGGACTCTTCTGGCGGGCGTTATGGGGCCTTTCTTCCTTGGATAGATCCTCGCGGCCAAGGTCGATGTCATCTTCGGGAACCGGGTCTTTTCGCTCATTGATTATGGAATTCCCTGGAGCGTCCTTCCCACGCCTGGCCATCCCAAGGGTTCCGTCAGCGTGCTCCTGGAAACCTGGGAGGCCTTTGTAGATGACCTTGCGATAAACGCCTGACCTCTGTGCCCGGGTCCAAGCCTTCACGCCTTTGCCAAAGATGTCCACCAGGCTCGGGAGAGTTGGGCATTGCTCCCGCATGCCGGTACCAAGACGGTCTATCCGTCCCAAGGAAACCCTTCCCGGCCGTGGCGATCCGCAAGGCCCTGTGCTGATGCGGTGGAAGCTGGAATCCCCGTGCGCAGGCCAATATCACCGCTTACTCTCTTAGCCATGGGAAACACGAAACGATCCAGCATCGAAAGTGGCCCGTGTGTCCCGTATCCTTTTCGGGAATCGGTCGGATGGCTCTGGCGGAACATCCGGGGCGTACGAAAGGCAAATCCTTCCGGCATCCAGGCGTTGCCCCGGGAAACGGTCCTGAATCCGATACAATCCCGGATTACCCTGGGCGTCGTCGGCGACATCATGGCCATGGGCCATCAATCTCTCCACATCACGACCGATGTGCACCTCTTTTTCCAGGGATGCGACTGCCTGATCGGGAACATGGAAGGGACGGTGACCGGGACCGGTAGGCCCAGCCCCGGCGCTCAGAGACACAACCCCTCCATTCTGGATGTCTTGGCCGGACTGTTCCAGCCGGACCGCACGTTCCTGTCCGTAGCGAACAATCATGCGGGAGATTATCCGGCGACAACCTTCAAAAAGTCGATCAATCACATGCGTGATCGGGGATTCCATGTGTTCGGCCTCAGGGAAGAGCCTTTTGCCGATATCGCCGATGGCGTTCGGGTCTTCGGCGCCTCGATGTGGAGCAACCGGCCCTGCGGGGAGATCGCCTTCTTCGATGTCCTCGATGGATGCTCGGCCGGTGCGGCGGCCTTCTCCATAGTGTATCCGCATTGGGGATATGAGCTGGAGATGTTTCCACGGCCCGCGGTCGTTCGGATGGGAGAGGAGCTTCTGTCCAGGTATGATGCCATCCTGGGACATCATTCCCATGTCCCCCAGCCGATGTCCGTAGTGCGGAATGGCGTTGCGGCGAAACTCCTGGCCTTCTCCCTGGGTGATTTTTGCACCGGCCTCAGGCTAAAGAAATTCCAGTATGGCGTTGCCTGCAAAGTGGAGATCGGTCCAGGGGAAAACGGGATCTGGCGAATCGGTGCCGTTCGGTGGCGCTACACGCGTGTCTCGCCCGGTCCAGCCGGCAGCATGCAGCTCCGGTTGACATCGGCCCTTTCCCTCTGAGTGTGCCAAACCAGCGATACCCTGCCCGCATTTCCCCTTCCGGGTAGAACCTACCGGCAACCATCTATTAACGGCTCGGTCATCATTCTGCAACATCGTTGCGGTAACTATATACAGGGGATCGGTCCGTGGTCGTGGGCGTACTCCGAATTCAGATCAGGAGGAAGTGGTGCAAAAAACCTATATCCTGGATACGAACATTCTCCTGCACAACCCTCAGGCGATCTATGCCTTTGACGACAACGAAGTGGTGATTCCGCTGGCGGTCATCGAGGAGGTCGACCGCCAGAAGAGACGACAGGACGAGATCGGGAAGAATGCCCGGGAGGTCTCCCGGGCCCTGGATGATCTGCGTGGAAAGGGGAGGCTTGCGGAGGGCGTGGTTCTGCCAGGAGGTGGTTCTCTCCGGATTGAGGTCAATCATTGGTCAAGCGGCGAGCTACCTGCGGGGATTGATTGGAGCCAGCCGGACAACCGGATCCTGGCGATCGCTTATCAACTCCAGCGTGAGCGCTGCAATGTCCATCTGGTCACCAAGGACCTCAACCTCCGGATCAAGGCGGATGTGATCGGGATCGCTTCGGAGGATTTCTACCGGGACAAGGTCCAATGCGCCGTTCTGTACGATGGAGCGGGGAATCGGAGCGTCACGGAAGCTCAGATTAATCTTTTTCACCGTACCAAGAAGTTGACCATGCCCGAGGAATGGGGAGGATTGCCGAACCAGTTTTTCATCCTGAAGAATCCAGCCAATCCTTCCCAGTCGGCCTTGGGACGATGCCAGGACAATACCCTGGTGCCTTTGCTCCACGGTGACGTGGAGTGCTTCGGAATCAAGGCCCGCAACAAGGAGCAGCGGTTTGCCATGGACCTGCTTCTGAACGATCAGATCCGCGCCGTAACGCTCGTGGGAAGAGCCGGGACGGGAAAGACGTTGCTTGCTCTGGCCGTTGGGTTGCAGAAGGTACTCGATGAAAGGGTTTACTCCCGCCTGTTGATCACCCGCCCTGTGGTTCCGGTGGGAAACGACATCGGCTATCTGCCCGGTGACAAGGACGAGAAGATGCGGCCTTGGATGCAGCCGATCTTCGACAACATCGAACACATCTTCAGCAACGTCCCGGATGCCAGGGAGGGACGCGGCAGGCTTCCTGCGAGCGGGAAGAACGGCCGGGAACCCGATGAGGAACGGATGAAATCCCTGCGAATCGTCGAGCACCTTCTCGAAAGGGGTGTCTTGGAGATGGAACCCTTGACCTACATCCGGGGGCGGAGCATCCCCAGACAGTTCATCATCTGCGACGAGGCACAGAATCTCAGTCCGCAGATGATCAAAACGATCGTCACCCGGATCGGGGAGGGATCGAAGATCGTGTTCACCGGCGATCCGGAACAAATCGACCACCCCTACCTAGACGCGAGTAGCAACGGGTTGACCTATTTCGTGGAGCGATTCAAAGGCGAGAGGATTGCCGGCCATGTGACCCTCTGCAAAGGGGAACGTTCGGCCCTTGCCGAGTTGGGGGCGCAGATCCTCTGATATGATGCCCAAAGGAGAAAACCAATGCCTGAAATCAACACTGTCGACGGCGTCGCCCGGGCGATACAATTGGCGATCGCCCCCGTTTTTTTGCTCAGTACCATTGCTCTGTTCATGAATGTCCTGACGAGCCGGCTCGGCCGCGTGATCGACCGGACCCGCGTTCTGGAGGAGAAGCTCCTTCATCCTCCGGCCTCAGGCACTGCTGGCCACCACACGGAGCTGGCAACGCTATCGAGGAGGGCCAAGCTGATTGATTATGCCATTACCCTGTCCACCACGACCTCGCTCCTGGTCTGTGGTGTCATCGTTACCCTTTTCCTCGGGACCTTTCTCAACTTTAACATCAATATCACTGTCATGGTCCTTTTCATCATGGCGATGCTATTCCTGGTCTTGGCGCTCCTGTGTCTGCTCCGGGAAATCCTGATCGCGACCCTGAATCTGATCCACTGATTTTGGCCCTTTCCGCCAGCCCTCAGGTGCACCTCGTACGGATCACGGCGCTCAACCGGTCTACAAACGCCACGGTGAGGACGATGACGATCAGTATCGTGGTCACGTCTTGATTCTCGTAGCTCCGCAGCTTGTCGTAGAGATAGATCCCGATTCCCCCTGCGCCCGTAAATCCCAGGATCGTCGCAGAACGGACGTCGGACTCGAAACGGTAGAGCGTCATAGAGACGAAAAAAGGAGCGATCTGAGGGATGACGGCGTAGCGGATGACCTTCAATGGTCCGGCTCCGGTGGCCATCAGGGCCGTGATCGGTTCGGTCTGGATGTTTTCGATGCCTTCGGAGAAGAGCTTGATCAGCACTCCCGAAGTGTGGACGCCCAGAGCCAGGATGCCGGGCATAGGGCCCAGACCCACGGCCGATACGAAGATCAGGGCCCAGACCAGCTCGTTGATGGAACGCGACAGGTTTGCAAAAAAGCGGATCGCTGCGTACAGTGCTTTCCGGATCAGTCGGGACGGGATCCGCCTGCCTGGGATCATGATTTCCAAGGTGTTTCGCGAGGCTAAAAAGGCCAGCGGGAAGGCGATCACCACAGAGAGGATGAGGGCGAGCAGGGCCATCTGCACTGTTTCCAGCATGGAAAACAGGTATCTTCTAAGGCCGACCCCCTTTACACTCGGCGGGAAAAAACCACTCTCGGCGACCTCCGGGTTACCCCGGATATAGACGAGCATGTTTTGCCAGCCGTCAAGCATGGCCGAGACGCTCATCTGCGTCGACGTCCAGCTCCATGTGACGACGGCAAGTGTGAGGATCAAGATGGCCAGGTTGAAGATGCTGAAGGGATTGGTCTTCTTCTTGATTTCAGTAAGAGACATGGCTTCTGTTCTCCGGTGAGAGGCGGGACGACCCGCGTTCCGCCTCTCCGGCGGCAAAGGGGAGGAAAAGGGTGCCGCTACCTTTTCATCTTCTTTTGGACGTCCATCAAGTCCCGGATAGTGTTATAGGTTTTGTCCGCCACAGGAGCGTATCCCTTGATCTTGAGCTGATCCAGTCCTGTTGCATCGTTATAGGCCAGGAAGGCTTCGGTAAGGGCGTTTTTGAGCGTTGACGGCAGGTCTTTGCGGTAGGCCATAGGAGCGCCCGGGATCAACGGCGATGTCCAAATGATCTCGAAGTCTTTTTCCGCATTCCACTGCTTGCCGTTTCCGCGGGCCATATCGAGATCGTTGGTTGAAGCGGCGTCGATTTTGCCTGTTTTGACCGAAAGCATAGAGGCCTCGTGGCTGCCGGAGTAGATGACTTTCGAGAAATATTTTTCCGGATCGATCTTCAGTTCGTTGAGGAAGTGGACCATGGGGACAAGCGTGCCGCTCGTGGAATTGGGATCCACGAAAGCCCACACCCTGCCCTTCAGGTCGGCCATGCTCTTGAGACCGGAGCCCTTCTTGGTGATGATGAGCCCGTGGTAACCTTGCGTTCCGTCCTTTCCAACCTCGATGACGAAGGCCTCCGCGTTAGCGCGAGCGGCGGCCTCGACATAGGACTTGGGTCCGAAGTAAGCCAGGTCGATATGCTTGAACTGCATGCCTGTAATGACCCCGGCATAGTCTGTGGCAACCTTGACTTCGACCGGCACGCCGAGCTTCTTCTCAAGGTATTTCACGAGATTGTCAAATCGTTCGGTGATGTTTGCCGATGAGTCCGTCGGGATGCTGCCGAGGACAAGCTTTTTGGGCCAGTCGGCCGGAGGCGTGGCAAACGCCGGGCTGGTGACGGCGATCAGACTGAAGGCCAGGGCGGCCGCTACAGCAATTGTTCTCTTCATGGGCTCCTCCTTACAGGATCTGGTTATGGGTGTGGACTTACGCGCTCACCGCCGCTTCCGGTACAAACGGTCGGTAGGGCACACTGCTTTCGATCCATTCGTCGTGGCCGTCTTCGCCGGAGCCATTATAAATCTCTCTGACCACCTCGTCGGTCAGGGACGCCGGATTGCCATCGAAGACGATGCCACCGCCGCGAATTCCAAGGATGCGGGTACAGTAATTTTGTGCGTAGTCGAGTTGGTGAAGGTTGGAAATAATGGTAATTCCATATATTTCGTTAACCGTTTTGAGTGTGTTCATGACACGCCTTGCACTCATGGGATCAAGTGACGAGATGGGCTCATCGGCCAGGATGATTTGCGGTTCCTGGGCCATGGCCCGGGCGATGGCCACGCGCTGCATCTGTCCTCCGGAGAGTTGATCGCAGCGCTGCAGGGCAGCCTCTTCGAGGCCGACAATGCGCATGAGCTCCCAGATCTTGTCGTACTGCTTTGGTGTGTAATATTTGAGCATTGTCGATAGAAAGTGCATACGGCAGAGCATTCCGCAGGCGATGTTGTCCACCACGGTCATGCGTTTAACTAGGTTGAAGCCCTGGAAGATGCTTCCGATGCGTGAGCGGAGAACCTTGAGGGAGGCATTGGCGATCCGGTGGACTGGCTCACCAAGGACGTAAAGCTCGCCACCCAAGATTGGGACGCTGGCGTTGAGCGACATGAGCAGGGTCGATTTCCCTGCACCGGAAGGACCGATGATGCTGATGAATTCACCCTTCTGAATCTTCAGGGTTACGTCCGGAAGAACGATTCGCCTTCCGTAGCCCAGGGCAAGGGCTTTCGCTTCGATTTGAATCATGGCAGACCCCTCGATAGATTGGATCGTCCGGAACGATCATGGATGAACTGGAATATAGGGCAGGGATGTTACAGGACGATGACGGATGTGCTAAGTTTTGGTGATAACCGGCACCTCAAGAGAAATCCTCCCTACGTAGACCCTCATCCGGAGTCGCCACATCCCGCCGGGGAGAAACGGATCGCCCCGGCGGCCTGGAGATTCAATTCACTAGGGATGTGCACACCTTTTTGTCTTTTCTTCGCCGTCCGTTTGGTGAACTCCTATCAGCCAACTCTTTCGCAAGGGCCTTCATCTGCCCAGCCTGGGCATTGAGTTCCTCGGCGGTGCTTGCCGATCCCTCGGGGTTGGCTGACGTCTGATGAACAATCCGGTCCATCTTGGATAGGGTTTTGCCGATCTACTGGATTCCCTGCACCTGCTCGTGAGACGCAGAGACAATCTCCTCCACCAAGGCTCCGACTCTGTCGGAGATGGTGACATTCTCCCGGAAAGCCTCCTAGCCCGCGCTAAATTGCAGCTCTTGCGGCCCGTGGCGATCGCGTGTTTTCAATGAGGGATTCGGTGTTCCTTGCGGCTTCTGCCGCCCTCATAGGCAGATTTCTCACCTCGTCGGCCACCAGCGCGAATCCGACACCGGACTCGCCGGGCCGGGCGGCTTCGACGGCCGGCGCCGGTTTTCCCGTTGTCCGGGAAAGGTAGACATTGGAAACGTTTATTTCCCCTTTCTGGGCCTTCTGGAAATAGTCGCGATCCGCCAACTTGATCTTTCTTATGGAATCCGGCATCGATGAAACTTGGACCTCCCCCTGGACCGTGGCAATCGGGACATCGGAAAGATCGGGATCTTTTGGATCTGCTCGGCCAGTATGATATTGGCCGCCTTCCTCGTTTCATCGGTATCGTTCTTCAACACGGCTTCATATTCGCTCCTTGCGGCAGAGGCGCTGGTCCTGCCTTTGGCATTTTGCGCCACTCGTCGATCAGTTCTGCCTTTGATTTTGAGATCATCGCGAGTTATGGACAGCATCATCCTGTTAAGACCCAGCTTCATGTGAACCTTTCGTCTGTGAAGTGGGCTCAGAAAATCAAAGGGTCAAGACTAGCCTTTTGCACTTTCAACGTGCCTCAGCTAGAGCAGCCCCTTTCGTTTTTATGACAGTCTAGGTTCAGGATATTGCAGAGTGATGTAGGGATCGTGAATGCTTGATGAATCCCGCCGGTCTGGGAAGCGGTCCCTATGTTTACGGAAGATTCATGGATCCGTCATCATCCTGTAACAATGATCCCCTATATTTCCGACAAAACAAATGAGGAGGATAATCCATGAAAAGATTCTTCAAACAGTTGGCGCTGGTTGCGGCACTTTGGGTGTTCGGTGCCGGAGCAGCCATTGCAGACAACGTCGTAATCAAGGGGTCGACGACGGTCCTGCCCATCGCCCAAGCGACCCTGGAGGCCTACATGAAGGCTAATCCGGGGGCGAAGATCTCCCTTTCAGGCGGGGGATCGGGCGAAGGGATCAAGGCCCTGATCGACGGCTCGACGGATATCGCCAATTCATCCCGGGAGATCAAGAAGATGGAGTCGGATCTAGCCAAATCCAAAGGGGTGAATCCTGTGGAGACGGTGGTGGCGATCGACGCCATCGTTCCGATCGTGAACCCGAAAAATCCGGTAAACAACCTCAACCTTGATCAGTTGAACCAGATCTACCAGGGAAAAATCACCAACTGGAAAGAGGTGGGGGGTGAGGACCTCGACATCGTGGTGATCTCCCGGGACAGCAGCTCCGGGACCTTCGAGGCCTGGGGTGAGTTGGTCCTGAAGGGAGCCAAGGTTACGCCTCGGGCGCAGCTGCAGGCTTCCAACGGGGCCATTGTCCAGACTGTGTCGAAGAACAAGTACGCTCTGGGGTACATCGGCTTGGGTTACCTGGACAAGACAGTGAAAGGCCTGTCGGTCAACGGGGTCCAGGCCAGCGAGAAGACAGCCCTTTCCAAAGAGTATCCTGTCTCCCGGTTCCTCTACATGTACACCAACGGGGAGCCCAAGGGCGAGACGGCTAAGTATCTCAAATTCGTCCTGAGTGCAGCGGGCCAGGCACTGGTCCAGAGAGAGGGGTTTGTCCCCCTGCCGAACAAGAAGTAAAGAAGGCCATCGTCAGCCCCCTTTGTTAGAAGAACTCGACGCAGAGACAGGTCTTTGAGAGGCCTGTCTCTGTTTGGCGGGTCCATTTTCGGTCCGGAGCGTAGTGGTGGGAAAGCAAAAGGTTCTATTCATCTGTATCCGTAACGGCGCCCGCTCTCAAATGGCGGAGGCCTGGCTGAATGCCCTCTACGGAGACCGGTTCGAGGCGAAAAGTGCCGGGATCGAACCCGGGGACTTGAACCCGCTGGTTGTCACGGCGATGGACGAGGTGGGGGTCGATATCTCTCAAAACCGAGCAAAGAGCGTCAAGGATTTTCTAATGGCAGGCGAATCCTTTTCATGGATCATCACCGTCTGTGATGAAGCGGCCGGTGAGCGTTGCCCGTTCTTCTCGGGGAATGCCAACCGCCTCCACTGGAACTTTCCCGACCCGGAGCTCCTGGCCGGCACACTGAGGAGAGGATGAACGCCATGCGAAGGAGCAGGGGTGACATCGGGACCGCGGTCAGAAATTGGGGGACCTTCCTCGGACTCTAGTTCTCAATCTCCATCTTGGCCGTCTCTCACCCAAGCCCCAGCGGCATCGTTTCATCCAATCTTCATGGATCAGTCATCATGGCTTCACAGTTCCCTGTTAAGATTCCATTGAACAGGAGGTAAAGTCATGCAGCATCAGCATATCGACCGGGAGAGCCGCAGGATACAAACCGAGCAACTGCTCGGGGATGCGGCCATCCGTTTTCTCTATTCGGGGGTCCGGGAGTGGTCGCCCTGGCTCTTCAAGAAACTGATCAGTGCCCGCGCCTCTGGTCTTCTGGGAGACCTGAGTTACGGCCGGATGTTCTCCAAGAGAATCGCCGGTCGTTTGGGCCTCTGCAATTCCCTGGGCATCGACCTGCGGGAGTGTCTCGACCCCCCGG
>CAYOGU010000003.1:0-31642 GCA_964403345.1 uncultured Syntrophus sp.
ATGAACAGGAGGATGTCCCGACTGTTTTCATACAGGAGCCGGGACTGCTCGAAATAGTGGATGTCGTTGGGTCTGGAGCCGTTCATAGCAGGGTCGGGACGTTTGACACCACTATACTGCAGGTGGGCGCGGCCTGTCCACACAATTGCGGACCCCATATCCCGAAATACCGTGACAGTCTGAAGCGACCGGGGAGAGGGCCCTACGGAATGCTGAATTTACAGCCTTCCACGGCGCTGCCGGTGCATTCATCGGTGTTCTGTGTGGTCCGCCTGAAAGAGCTGGATAATTGCCCCGGGGTCAGGCTGACCCCCTCTAGCCTGAGCTCGATCGAGATGTTCTGAGAGGGATAGACGCAGTACAGAAAGCCGCCCAACAGGTAAAGGGTCGCTTTGTTGAACCTCATATCGCCCTGCCTGGACACATTGTGGTAACCGGCGTAGTACCATTCCTGGTTCTGGTCCATGAACGTGCCCCACAGGTAATCTCCTTCTTTGGCCGCGCCTCTTATCTGTTTCACCTGTCCATAGGTCGTAGATGGCTGGGGACAAGTATGGGAAAAGCTGGAGGGCGATAAACCGGAGACATCAAACCCCGCCGGCAGCGATTCCCCGAAACAGAGGCCGCTAATACCGCCGATCAGAAGGATAATGGCCGCCACACTGCCTGATTTCATCATGGTTCCTGCTTTCGATGGAGTTTCCTCATGTTGATACATTCCTGCCGGCGCCTCGTCACACGCGTTGTTGTTCATTCACCTTTCTTCTTTTGTCAGGTTCGTGGGGAATCGTTTTCTGTGTTGCGGAGTATAGGGGATAGGAAACGTCACTGTCAAGGGACGTCGCCCAATTCTTTCCCAAAGTTGTCAAGTTCTTTGGTCTGTTTAACCGTCAGCAGGCCATCCTCAAGGAAGCGACGGGAATCCTCGACTCGATCTTCAAGGATTTTATGATATTCCTGTGAAGTGCGAGAAGATCAAGCAGTTGGAGATCCAGGGCAACCTCATCTCCCGTGAGATCTCGACCGAGCTTTCCCAGACCTTCATCACCCCCCTCGACCGCGAGGACATCCACGCCTTCAACATGGCCCAAGAGGATCTGCTCAACGCGATCCGGGCCATCTCCTCGCGGATCGGCCTCTACCGGTTCGATTCTCCGGAGCGGACGGCCGTGGCCCTCGTGGAAAACATCGACAGCCCATGTCGTCCAGAACGAATCCAAGCTGCAGCTTCTTGGTCATCCTGCGGCTCTTCGGGCTCGCATAGACGCAAAATCGAATTCGTTTCTCGATTAAAACAAACCAGAGATTTTCAAACAAGAAAGGTCACCCGACAGGTCAGCGACTTGCAGGGTGGCTCTTTTGACAGGATTTATTTGACAGACGTCAGGCAGGCTCAGGCTCCTATTCTACTTACGGCGAGAAATGAGATTCTGGTCCGAAAGAGAGGACCATTCTGCCGGCGCCATGCCATAGGCGATCATCCTGTATTGTCCTTCCTGCGCCTGATCTATCTTCGCGTGAGAAACCTCCTGCCAGCGATCGGTCCGGATTGGACTTGATGCAACGCTCGGGAGACATGACCTGGAACATTTTCCTTGACTTTACTTTTCTGTATGGTTAAAAGTTTTTCAAATATATGGAACGCTAAAAATGGAGGACTTTATCATAAACCCGATGTCATCAAAATCGAAGCCCGGGCAGCATCCCGTAAATAAATACCGGGTGACTTCACTTGAAAAAGCCCTTTCAATCCTGGAGCTCATGCTTGATCAGGGCAGGGACCTTTCCATTACCGAGATCAGCCAAAGACTTGGGATGGGGAAGGGGACGGTTCATAGGATCCTCAGCACGCTGAGGGAGCGGAAATTTTTCCAGCAGGACCCCAATACGAAAATGTACGGTCTTGGTGTCCGAACGTTGGAAATCGGGACGGCCCCGAGAAGGGAAAAATTTCTTCGCAAGGCCATGGCTCCATTTCTGACGGAACTCTATGAGACATGCGGAGAGACGGTTAACGTAGCTGTCTGGGAATATAATGAGATTCGTTACATCTACAGGATGGAGTCCGCAGAGATGCTCCGTATCTCGACACCGGCAGGTGCCCGATTTCCCGGTTACTGCGCCGCAACCGGCAAGATCTTTCTTTCGTACTTCAGCGATGAAGACATCCGTCAGATTTACGGCCGAAAAAACGCCCTGAAGAAATACACCGAGCGGACTATTGATTCCGTGGATGCGCTGCTTATGGATATCGAGAAAGTCAGAATCAAGAAGGTGGCCATCGATGATGAGGAAACTCTTTCGGGGGTTTACTGTGTTGCGGCACCGGTACTGAACCGCAATGGAGAATGCGTCGTAGCCATCAGCATTTCAGCTCCGAAAAATCGGGTATCTGCAAGCAAACGTGTGACTTTTGCCAAATTGGTATCAGAAACGGCCCGGAAAATCACAAATTCATTGCGCGAGCCGTAAACACGACCGACATGGGCAACCGGAAATGGCATCTGGAAGTCTGCATGAATACAAACTAGTTTGTTACGAATCTTAATAGATGCACGATTAACGGTGCAATGGCCAGCGCCGGCAGGAAGTTTCCCACGGGGATTCTTTTCAACTCCAATATGCTGCTGATGCCGATTCCGATCAGCAAGACCCCGCCCGTGGCCGTCATTTCGTTCATCATGGCAGTGCTTACGATTTTATTCAGCTGCCCCGCTAGGAGGGTGATTCCGCCCTGGTAGACGAATACCGGCAGGGCCGAAAATGCGACACCAATCCCTAGGGTGGAAGCAAAGGCGATTGAAAGGAAGCCATCCAGAGCGGACTTGATCGACAGGGTCAGATAGTCTCCGCAAAGGCCATCGCTGATTGAACCGAGCACTGCCATCGGTCCGGTGCAATACAGCACGGATGCGGCTAAAAAACCGCGCACGAATGGACTGGCTCCTCCCTCCGAATGGCCTGCGAATCGTTTTTCAAGGCATATTCCCATTTTCTCCAGCCATTCCTCGATCTTCAGCCACTCGCCAAGCATCGCCCCCGAAATCAGTGCCCCAAGGACAACAAGCGCATTGTCCGTTTTCAGGAACATCTGCATGCCGACAGCCGCGGTGAAAATTCCCATCCCCGAAAGCACGGTGGATTTGAGCCGGTCAGGCAGGTGCGAACGAAACAATACCCCGATACTGCTGCCAACCAATATTGCAACGACGTTAATAAAGGTTCCTGTCATGTTATCCTGCCATTCTCATGGATTCGCCGGCGTTCCGGTTTTCGTGCGAGCCGAGCCCGAGGGATAGCGATGACCAATGTAAATACCATCGGTATATTCATCGCTTGCGGCTTTGTGACGCATTTCAGCCGTCATGTCAAATGCATGCACATGGTATCGTTTCGACGTCCCGCTGCGTAGCCATTCGGAATTTGCCTTTCAATGGATATTGGGAAGATCTATCTAAAATTATCTCAATTTTCAGATAGATCTTCAATAGGGATCATCTTCCATGTTCCGTATATTTGAACCAAATATTAAGTATTCAGAACATTTTTCTTGACTTTATTTTCTGTATGATTAAGAGTCATTTCCAACATACAGAACCACCCTGGGTCCATCAAAATCCGTCAAGGTCAAACATTACGAACGCTATCTTATGAGGATTACTGAAAATGGGCGGTATTAGGTTTCATGGAAGAGGCGGTCAGGGCGCTGTCGTTGCCTCGAAGATTTTGGCGAACGCCTATTTCAAACAGGGATTCTACGTTCAGGCGTTCCCCTCTTTCGGGATGGAACGAAAAGGTGCCGCGGTCTCTGCGTTTGTCAGGTTGGGAGACATCCCCATAGTCGAACGCGGAGAGATTAAACACCCATCGTCGGTCATCGTTCTGGATTCTTCGCTGCTGAATAAAGTGGATATCGCCCAGGGAGCAGAACCCGGTGCATTGATCCTGCTCAACTGTAAAGACAATGAAAATAAGATCAGCATAAAAGGTTCATTTCAGGTAGCAGGCGTGGATGCCGTGAAAATTGCCCTCCAACACGGGTTGGGTTCGAAGATCGCCCCTATCATCAATACGGTCATCCTCGGCGCTTATGCACGGCTTTCCCGTGACCTTACGCTTTCTAACCTTCTAGAGGCCATTGAAGAAGGGGTGCCGGTTAATCCTAAGCAGAACGTCGCCGCGGCTGAAGCGGCATATCAGGCAGTATTCGGGATATCAGGAGATTTTGATGCCATCAAAAACAGTCATTGAAAGATTGTCGGAACTGCCGACAATGCCGTGCACCATAGATACCATGACCTGGAATCAGACCGGCGATTGGCGTTATTTAACACCCCTGGTCGAGAATAAGCCCGCGCCCTGCTGCAGTAATTGTCCGGCAGGCGTTCCGATTCCGGACTATCTGAGCGCCGTTAACCGGGGAGACCTTCAGAAAGGTCTCACCCTGCTGCTGTCGCATAACCCCTTACCCGGTCTGACCGGGCGTCTTTGCTATCACCCGTGTCAGACGAAATGTCGCCGGAAAAAGATCGACGGGACAATATCGATTCAAGAAATCGAGCGATTCATGGCAAGCCTCGCCACTGAGATCAAGAATAAACGAGATAAGAAGTCGGATGAGCGGGTTACGGTCATCGGCTCCGGACCGCTGGGCTTATCCTGTGCATTCTATCTGGGCTGCCTGGGAGTTCGGGTCACGGTTCTGGATGCGCAGAGTCGAGCCGGTGGGGCTCTCGTTGATCTTCCGTCGAAGAAACTGGAAGCACAGGTTCTGGAAGACGAAATCAAACGCATGGTCGATATAGCCGATATCCGTCTTGAAACCAGCGTTTCATTTGATTTAAGCCAACCCAGAGAAATGCTGTCGAAGGACGATCTTGTTATTCTGGATCCGACCGGATTTCTGGAGGAACCCGGCATGCCTGTCGGCGCGGTTTCCTTCAATCCCTTTGTGGATGAAGAGATTGGCGGCGATATCGTCGCTGTAACATTGTCCGGGAACCTCAAACCGTTCAAAGCGCCAATGATTGCCCATTACATCGCCGCAGGTCGCCATACGGCCGAAAAGGCGCTCGCTTATCTTGGGAAACGTCCCGGCAAGGAAGGGCTTGAAAAAGACGATCGCGACCTGTTCCGGCAGGCGGCGAACGTTGACGATATTCTGATTGGGCGCTTTTCGACGTTTGACCTGGCCGCAGATGTGAAATCCGGGCAAGAGGGGACATGGGACCATGATCGCGCGTTGAAGGAAACAGGACGTTGCCTGTCCTGCGGAACCTGCAATCTGTGTCTGCAATGTGTCTCGTCCTGTCCCGACGCAAGTATCCGGCTGGATGACGATGAAACCGCCGTTGAAGTCGATTTGTACCACTGCAAAGGCTGCGGCATCTGTGCCTATGAATGCCCTCGCGGGGTGATAACCATGGAGGAAATCAACGCATGAAGAAAGTGGTGATGGGGAACGAAGCCGCTGCACTGGCTGCAAAGCTGGCCAGGGTTCAAGTTGTATCGGCATATCCGATTACCCCGCAGACCATTATTGTCGAAACCTTGGCCGATATCATCAGCCGGGGCGAACTGATGGCCAAGTATATACCGGTGGAGTCCGAGCACTCGGCCATGTCCAGCTGCATGGGCGCCTCTATGGTCGGGGCCAGGGCCTTTACGGCAACCTCGTCGCAAGGCCTGGCTTACATGCATGAGATGCTCCACTATACGGCCGGGGCACGGGTTCCTGTCGTGATGGCCAATTGTAATCGTGCTCTGACTCCTCCCTGGAACCTGTATTGTGACCATACCGATTCGCTGTCCCAGCGAGACACAGGATGGATTCAGTATTATTGCGCCGATGTTCAAGATGTGTTCGATTCGATTTTGATTGCCTATGCCGTTGCCGAACGGGCAATGTTGCCGGTTATGATCAATCTGGATGCATTTTACTTAACCCACACCTCGGAACTCCTGAGTATACCTGAACAAGAGGTTGTGGATGCATTTCTCCCACCCTACCGGCCGTCCAACAAGCTGGATGTGGATGATCCGAGAACTTTCGGCAACGTGTGTGGCGCAGACCTGTTTACGTCCATCAAATATAAACGATATTGCGACGGTCTTTTGGTGGAAAGCCTCTGGGATCAGACGGCAGTTGAATTTCACGGTCATTTTAACCGCTCTCATCCGGCCGTCGAAGCGTATCGCACAGAAGATGCCGATGTGTGCATTATCAGTATCGGCACTGCGAGCGGTGCCGTGCGGCTGACCGTGGATCGATTGAGGGAAGAAGGCATGAAGGCCGGCAGCTTGAGGCTTGCAATGGTCAAACCGTTTCCCGTTGAAGGATTGGGTAAGGCGACGGCAAGCGCCAAACATATCATCGTCATCGATCGGGATGTCTCTTACGGTGCTGAGGGGATCATCGCCCAGGAGGTGAAAGCGGGACTGTTCGACCGGCATAAAGATATAAAATTCACGGGCTTCATTTCCGGTGTCGGCGGAAACGATATCACTCCGGAGACGATTGTCCCCCTGGTGAAACAGGCCATTTCCGGGCAGGGGGAAGCCGTCAAAGCCGGGACGACATTCTGGACGGAGGTGTTGCCATGAATAAGCAAGGCCCGAAGAAAAGAGATCTGTTGACACCGGGGCATTATGGTTGCCCGGGCTGCGGGGCAACCTTGGCGATGCGACAAACCCTGTCGGTCCTGGGCGAGGATACGATTGTCGTCATGACGGCCGGATGCTGGTCAACCCTGATCGGTATTTATCCTTATACCTGTCTGACCGTACCCGTGATTTCGACTGCCTTTGGATCGACCGCTTCCGTTGCCGCCGGAGTCAAGTCCGGCCTGTCCATTCAGGGAAACGACCATACCACGGTCCTGGCCTGGACAGGGGATGGCGGCACCTTTGATATCGGATTCCAGCCTCTTTCCGGCGCAGTGGAACGAAACGATGACATCCTTTATATATGTTACGATAATGAAGCCTACATGAACACGGGAATTCAACGCTCCTCGGCGACCCCGACCGGCGCGTGGACGACTACTACGCCTGGTTCGAGCGGGAAGAGCCAGAGGAAGAAGAACATCGTGGAAATCATGGCGGCGCACCGCATCCCCTATGCAGCCACGGCCTGCATCGGCGCACCGGCGGACTTCAAGGACAAGCTCGAAAAAGCCAAGTCCATCAAGGGCGCTCGCTTTATCCATTTGTTTGCTTCCTGCCCGACCGGTTGGCGGCATGCCCCCGAACTATCTCTTGAAGTCGCAAGACAGGCGATCAGAAGCCGCATATTCCCGCTTTATGAAGTATTCGACGGCGATACCTGGAAATTGAGTCCCATGCCGGACAAGGAGGACGTTGGAGACTATTTGAAAAATCAAGGCCGATTCAAAAAAATGTCGCTCAACGAACATCAACGCTTTCAGCAACAAGTGGATGACGACTGGCAACGATTGTTGAATAGATGTCAACCCGCCGTGGGCAGCCAGATGAACGCGGCGTAAGTCGGCAAAGGAGGCGGATATTCCCATGATGACAGCCCCACAATATGAGGAAAGTTTGAGAAAACTCAAACTGGAAGTGTACATGTTCGGCAAAAGGATCGAAAATGTGGTGGACAATCCGATCATCCGGCCGTCCATGAAGGCTGTGGCCGCCACGTACGAATTGGCCCAAAGACCGGAGTGCGCCGAGCTGATGACTGCCGTATCTCATCTGACCGGGAAAAGGATCAACCGTTTCTGCCACATTCATCAGAACCGGGAAGACCTCGTGAAGAAGAGCAAGATGGGGCGGATGCTGGGAGGACATACGGCTTGCTGCTTTCAGCGGTGCGTGGGCATGGACGCGCTCAACGCCCTGTCCATCGTCACGTACGACATCGACGCCAAGTTCAATACGAAATACAACGAGCGCTTCCTGAAATTCCTGGCCCATGTCCAGGACAACGACCTGACCTGCGACGGCGCGATGACGGACCCCAAAGGGGACAGAAGCCTTGCCCCCACGCAGCAGTCCGATCCTGATCTGTACCTGCATGTGGTGGAGGAGAGGTCCGACGGAATCGTGGTGAGCGGTGCGAAGGTCCACCAGACCGGTGCGGTGAACTCCCATGAAATCATCGTCATGCCGACAATTGCCATGCGCGAGGAAGACAAGGACTATGCGGTCTCCTTCGCAGTCCCCAGCGATACGCAGGGGATCACGTACATCATCGGACGTCAGTCCTGCGATACCCGGAAGCTCGAAACGGGCCACATGGACGTCGGCAACCCGTTCTTCGGTGGACACGAGGCGTTGGTGATTTTCGACAGCGTGTTCGTTCCCTGGGAGAGGGTTTTCATGTACAGGGAGTATGAGTTTGCCGGGTCCCTGGTGGAAAAATTTGCCTCCTACCACCGCCAAAGCTATGCCTGCAAGGTGGGGGTGGGCGACGTGTTGATCGGCGCGTCGCAGACCATCGCCGAGTATAACGGGACAGCCAAGGCCTCCCACATCAAAGACAAGATCATCGAAATGAACCAGTTGAATGAGACACTCTATTGCGGATGTCTCGCCTGTGCATCGGAAGGCAACCGGGAACCCAGCGGAACCTACTGCGTCGATACACTTCTGGCCAATGTGCATAAGCAGAATGTCACGCGGTTTCCATACGAAATCGCACGCCTCGCCCAGGACATCGCAGGAGGCCTCATGGTCACCCTACCTTCAGAGGCGGACTTCCGTTCCCCAGAGGTCGGAAAGTGGGTCGAAAAATACTGCCGGGGCGTAGAGGGCGTCCCGGTAGAGGACCGGATGCGCATCCTGCGTCTGATCGAAAATCTTACACTGGGGTCCGCCGCTGTGGGATACCTCACGGAATCGATGCATGGCGCCGGTTCCCCGCAGGCGCAACGAATCATGATCTCACGCCTGGCCGATTTAAAGTCAAAACAGCAAAAAGCCAAGAGGCTCTGCGGTATCAGTCCCGAATCCTGTGCCGGCTGTTCCGGAAAGGGATAAGAGAATCCTGTCCATGGGCGGGTGCGAAGACCCTTGACTACTTCATGGGGATGATTTCGGTATCTTCATGGTATCGAATGCTGTCGCGGGGGCGCTCATTTCGTTTTCCCGCTAATGAGAAACAATGCGTTCATCTGAGCAGCGGGGGTTCGCAAAGCGAGTCTGCACGGTGCACTGCAGGCTGCATTACAGTGGCCATGGCGTTCTTCCTGCTCATGATGGCAGAAAAAAGACTTGGTACAGTCGCCAATCCGCGTACCGGTGGTTACGCGTTGAACAGGTGAGAGGGCTCCGTTGAACACAGGATTGCTGGATCCGGCCGTACAAGATGAATTGTCCCGTTGCCTGCACTGCGGGATGTGTTTGCAGGTCTGTCCGACGTACCATATTCTCAGTACGGAAATGGATTCTCCTCGCGGGCGTATCGCCTTGATGCGGGCAGTGGCCAAGGGGCGGTTAAAAGTGGACGAACTGCCGCCATCCTTTATCCGCCATATTGAATTATGCTTGGCCTGCCGTGCCTGCGAAGCCGCCTGTCCTTCGGGTATGGAGTACGGCCGCCTGATCAATGCGGCCCAGACCACAATTCGACAGAGCGTAAAAGATAGCTTGGTGGCGCGCTGGCTGAAGTGGATTGGTTTCCGGCATATCATGCCGTTTCGCGAACGCTTGAAGGTGTTGGCTTCCCTATTGTGGCTATACGAAAACAGCGGTTTGCAAAACGTTTTCCGTTTATTGCATTTCCTGCCGCAGTCGCTGCGGCAAATGGAACTGCTTCTCCCCCCCATATCCCGCGAATACTTTAATTATGCGTTTCCGGCACCGGCCATCGGTGAGAAACGGGGCAAGGTCGCCTTCTTCATCGGTTGTGTGCAAGAGGCGTTTCTCGCCAGGGCCAATCGCGCCACCATACGCGTCCTGCAGCGCAACGGCTATGAAGTCCATTTTCCTGCCGGGCAAACCTGTTGCGGGGCCGCTCAACTACACCAGGGCGATCTTGAGTTTGCCCGTACACTGGCCCGCAGGAACATCGACGCCTTTTTGGACAACGGTTTTGAAGCGGTCATCAGCAATGCCGGAGGGTGCGGCGCGACGCTGAAGGATGAGTATACGGAACTGTTCAAAGGAGATCCGATTTATTCCAGCCGGGCCTCCCGTTTTGCTTCCCTGGTGCGTGATTTCAACGAATTTATGCTGGATAACCTGCACGAACTGCCTAAGGGGGCAGTGCGGGTGCGTGCAGTGTATTCAGATTCCTGCCATCTTCGCCATGTCCAGAAGATCAGCAAGCAGCCGCGCCAATTGCTCCGCTTGATTCCCAGATTGGAACTGGTGGAACTCAAACGCCCCGATTTATGCTGCGGTTCGGCCGGCGTCTATAACATCATGCATCCCCAAACAGCCAATCCCATTCTTGATTTAAAAATGGACGATATCAAGAGCACCAAGGCCGATCTTCTTGTTGTGAGCAACACGGGCTGTCACATGCAGCTGATCGCGGGCACCAAACGTTCAAACCATCCGATACGAGTGGCCTATATCGCTGAAGTGCTGGAAGAATCCTACACTCAGGGGAGCCGTGGATGAATCCTGCTGCCGATCAAATAGCTTCCCTGCAGAATCTGTTCACCGCCGATCAACTGATCCTGGATCCGGTGGAACTGATGACATACGAAATCGATGCCGGCGTCGATCGCGAGAATCCCCGGGCTGTCTTGTTTCCGGCCAACACCGGAGACGTGATCCGCGCGGTGAGGTGGTGCCGCGACCACGCCGTGCCGCTCGTGGCCCGTGGTTCGGGGACGGGCCTCTCGGGCGGGGCCGTCTCGGTCAAGGGAGGGTTGATCCTGGAGTTCTCGCGGATGAAAGAGATCGAACAGATCGACGAGATCAGTCTCAGGGGCCGTTTCCAGCCCGGCGTCATCGCACTCCACTTTTCTGACACCGTCGCCGCCAGGGGGCTGCACTATCCTCCCGACCCTGCAAGCGCCCGCTCGGCCTCCCTGGGCGGCACCGTCGCCGAAAACGCGGGAGGCCCCCATTGTTTGAAATACGGCGTAACGGCCAACTATGTCACGGGCATGGAGATCGTTCTTCCCGACGCGCAATGCATCACGCTTGGGGGGCCGGCGCTCGACTATCCGGGTGTCGATCTGCCCGGCCTGCTGACCGGAAATGAAGGGACATTGGCGATGATCACCAGCACCACGGTCCGGTTGCTGGCGAAACCGCCCGCGGTGATGACCATGATGGCGGCCTTCGATTCCGTCGATCTGGCGTGTGCGGCCGTCTCGGCGATCATCGCCGGCGGCATCGTTCCGGCCACGCTCGAACTGATGGACCAGAAGATCATGGAGATCCTGGAAGCTTACACGCATGCGGGTCTGCCTGTACAGGCCGGAGCGGCGTTGATCATCGAGGTGGATGGATATCCGGCCGGCCTGCAACCCCAGATCGATCAGATCACGGCCATCATCAAGCGATTCAGCGCATTTGACCTGCGCTGCACACAGGACGAAGAGGAGAGAGCGGCGATATGGTTCGCCCGGAAGAGCACGGCGGGCGCTCTGGCGCGGCATGCCCCCGCCTTCTTGGCGGTGGACCCCACCGTTCCCCGTTCCCGGTTGGGCGAGGCTCTGGGGTGCATGGCCAAGATCTGCAGGGACCGGGGGCTGGAGGTCTATTTTCTTTCCCACGCCGGAGACGGCAACCTGCATCCCCACATCCTCATCACCGATCCCGACGATGAGAAGCTGATGGAACGTGTTCGCGAAACGGGTGGGCTCGTCATGCGGCAGGGGGTCCGCCTGGGAGGAACCATATCGGGCGAGCATGGAGTCGGGATTGAAAAGCGCGAATTCATGAATTTCATGTATACCCCCGATGAACTGGCGGCCATGAAAGACATCAAAGCCGTGTTTGATCCGCAGAATAGATTCAACCCGGGAAAGATATTCCCTTCTGCTCCTCCGGAGCCTGATCTCATCCCACAGAACCGCATCCTTCCGGCAGTGCAGTCTATTGCCGATAAGATCCGGATCGCTGCCGAATCGGTTCCTCCTGCCAGGGTTATTCTTGTCGGAAACCATGCGCCAGAGCGTGTTCTGCCTTCCGACGATCTCTACGTGGCCAGCCAAACATTGGACGGAGTCATATCCTTTGTGCCGGATGATATGTACGTCGTTGCGGGAGCGGGCACTTCATTACAGAGCTTGAGCGGGTTTCTCGAATCAAAGGATCGGTATCTTCCCCTTGTGTCTCCTTGGGACGAGACAACCCTCGGCGGGCTTGTGGCTGCGAATCTCAATGCGCCGCTACGCACGCGCTATGGAGGGATAAGAGACCTGCTGCTTTGTATGACGGTGATCTTGCCGAACGGACGGGTGATCGATGCCGGTAAGCCGCTGATAAAAAATGTTGCCGGATATGATTTGCCGAAATTGTTTGTTGGGTCCTTCGGTGGCCTTGGAATGATTACGAGTGTGACTTTTAAAGTCCTTGCGTCCCCCAAAGTCCGTGTCACCTATTCCATTCCCGTGGAGGATCCTGTCCAGGCGATCCGGGTGGGTTTATCCGTATACCGGCAAACCCTCAATGCCTCTGCCATACTTTGGATCAAGAAGAAAGACACGCTGCAAGGGAATTTAATTTGTACCTTTGAAGGCTTGCCGGAGGACATCCAAATTGAGGGGGATCTGCTTTTCCATATGGCATCGGCCAATCATCTTACCAGGGTCGATTCTGTCGAGGGTAATGATGGATCGTCCATTTGGGCGGGTTGGGTCCGTTCCTGTTGTGATATGGGTTCAGTGGTCAAATATGGAGTGGCTCCGGGGAGTTTGCTTGAATTGATCGACAGTCAACTTGATATGATGGCATCAAACGCGGCACTCATCGATATTGCCAACGGTTGTCTCTATCTCAGCGATGATGACCATGTCTGCCTTGCCCAGAATGCCCTCCAATTGAATGGATATGCCATGGACATAAGCAAAACCCCGCCAGATCCGAATCGAATTTTTAAGAATCGGGACGGGACGCGTTTATTGACGGCGCTTAAGCAACGCTGGGATCCATCGGGCAGCTTCAACCCGTGCGGGCCGTTGCTTTAATCGTCTTGGCCAGGAAACGGCCAAACAGAGTGAACAAACTGGCCCGTGTTGAAAACAAGTAAATTGAGCTTGTTCAATGCTGAAAGTCAACGACATTGAGTTAACCGAAGGGGAAAGGAGGCGGTTGTCGATTTCTTGGGGGGTGTAGGAAAAAGCAGCGAAGAATCGGTTTGTCCCGGAGCGAGATTTTATCAAACTGAAATCCAACAGCAAGGAGGGAGGAAGGTATGATCAAGCTAAGACGTATCTTATGGGTTACTTTTTTGTCCATCATGGTCGTGGCCGTGGTCGGCGGTGGTATTGCGACGGCGGCTGACGAGATCCGCATCGGATTTACGCCTCCTGTCACTGGTACACACGCCGCATCGGGATCGCTCCAGGTCAAGGCGATCAAGCTGGCCCTCAAGGAGATCAATGCCGCCGGTGGGGTGAACGGGAAGAAGATCGACCTCCGGATCATTGACAATCAGTCCACGAATCCCGGTGCACTGGCGGCGCTGCAGAAGGCCGTGGATCAGGAAAAGGTGCTGGCCATGATCGGCTGCCTTTACAGTACCCAGGTCTTTGCCACGTCGGATGCCACCAAGAACTACGGCATTCCCACGTTTATCGGCGCCACCAACGTCAACCTCACCAGGCAGGGAAACCCCTGGCTGTTCCGCGTGCGGCCCGATGACTCCGTCGCTGCAGGGGCCATGGTGAAATACATCAAGGAAGACACCAAGTTCACAAAGATCGGCATCCTGCACGATTCGGACGCCTTTGGCACCGGCGGCGCCGACCTTGTGGAAAAAGGCGCCAAGGAGGCGGGTCTGACCGTGGTGAAACGGGAGAAATCCCAGACTGGGGCGAAGGACTTCACCGCCGAGCTCCTGGCCATGAAGAACGCCGGGGCGCAGGTCCTGATCTTCTACGGCCACCAGGAAGCCACGGCGGTTATCCAGCGCCAACTGAAGCAACTCGGCTCTCCCTATCAGTTTCTCGGTTCGCCGAGCGCAGCATCGAAAGACGCCCTCAACCTCGCCAAGGAGGCCGCCGAGGGGATCTGGGCCGTGGTCGATTTCGTGCCGGGCCAGAGCCAGGAGAACAAGCGCTTCGCTGAGGCCTACAAGAAAGAATACAATGAGGTGTACGACCCTCTCAGTATTTGGACTTATGACGGTCTGAAGATCCTGGTTGACGCGATTAAGAAGGCAGGGGAAGATCGCGGTAAAATCCGTCAAGCCATCCTGGCCACCCAGGGATATAAGGGCGTCCAGGGCACCTTTTCTTTCACGCCGAACGGCGACGGCCTGAGCGAGGTGAGCATCGTCCAGATCGAGAAGGGTCAGCCGAAACTTCTGAAGATCGTGAACCTGGGCGCCAAATAGACGCCCCCAGCGCATGGATGATGCAGCAGGCATCCGGCCCCGGCTGCATGCCGGGACCGGATGCCAAGGAGGGATTCATAAATGGAATGGTCTACAAATCTTCAGATGGTCGCCGCAGGCCTGGCTATGGGCTCCATTTACGCTCTTGTCGCCCTGGGGTTCGTCCTGATCTTCAACGCGGTCAACGTCGTCAACTTTGCGCAGGGGGAATTCGCCATGGTCCCGGCCTTCGTGGCTGTGTGGCTGATGAACAGCCTGAACACCCCCTTCGCCCTGACCTGCGTGATCACCGTGGTCTTCATGGGCGTCTTCGGCATCGTTTTCCAGCGCATCGCCTATTATCCCTTGCGCCATCGGAGCTTCCTGCCCGTCGTGATCAGCACCATCGGCGTGGGCATTTTCCTCAAGAATGCCGCACAGCTCATCTTCGGCGCCGAACCGCTCTCCATGTCCCGGCCGACCTCCGCGACGGCACTGAGCATGTTTGGAGTGTTTGTGGACCCGCAGTACATTGTAATCATTCTGTGCACATTGATCCTGCTCGGGTTCCAGTACTTCTTCTTCGAGAAGACCATCCTGGGCAAGAAGATGCTCGCCACGGCCCAGGACAAACAGATGGCGCGGCTTCTGGGGATTCCCGTGGCGCAGATGATCGCCATCACCTTTGCCTACAGCTCGATTCTCGGGGCAGCGGCCGGAATCTTGGTCGGGCCGATCTTCTTCGTGACCAAGGACATGGGGGCCATGATCGGGCTCAAGGCCTTCTGCTCGACCATTGTGGGAGGATTCGGGAGCGTCCCCGGGGCGATCTTGGGAGGACTCTTTTTGGGCGTGATCGAGGTATTCGCCTCATACTACATCTCCACCGCCTATCGCGATGCCTTCGCCTTCATCATCCTGATCCTCGTTCTTCTCCTGCGTCCGCAGGGGTTCTTCGGCGAGAAGATCGCCGAGAAGGCATAGGGGGGTGCGCCGATGAAGATCCGAATCAAGAACCTGCTTGTGGCTGTCGTCCTGGTCGCCGTCGTGGTGCTCCTCCCCAGGTTCGTGACGAGCAACTACTGGCTCAACCTCATCAACCTCTCCATCAGCTTTTCGATCGCCTGCCTGGGACTCAACATCGTCCTGGGATTCGCCGGACAGCTATCGCTGGCCCAGGCGGCCTTCTGGGGGGTCGGGGCCTACACCACCGCAGTCCTCACGACCCAGTTGGGTCTGCCCGTGTGGGCCGGGATGTTCGCCGCGTTCTTCGTGGCAGCCTTCTGCGGGGTGCTGCTGGGCATCCCCACGCTGAAGCTCTCGGGCCATTACCTGGCCATGGCGACGATCGGGTTCGGGATCATCCTCCAACTCATCCTGGTCAATGAGATCTGGCTGACCAAGGGGTCCGACGGCATCACCACGATTCCTTCGCCATGGATCGGTTCCATTGAGTTGAAAGACCCAGGCACCTTCTTTTACGTGGCGGCGATTTCTCTGATCCTTCTGTCTTGGGGCGCCATCCACCTCAAGGACTCCCGCGTGGGCCGCGCCTTCATGGCCATCCGTGAAAACGAGATGGCGGCCGGGACCACGGGGGTGGACACGACCTATTACAAGATCATGGCTTTCGCGCTCTCGGCGGGCTACGGCGGCTTCGGGGGCTGGATGTTCGCCCACAGCGGCTCGCACTACATCAGCCCGGACACCTTTTCCTTCGACCAGTCGGTGATCCTCCTGGTGATGACGGTGCTGGGCGGGAACGGCTCCCCCATCGGCTCCATCGTGGGTGCGACACTCCTGACGATGCTGCCGGAGGTCCTGCGGTTCTTGAAGGACTCCTACATGATGGTCTACGCCGCGGGCATCGTGGCGATCATGATCTTCATGCCCAGCGGCATCGCGGGCCT
This sequence comes from uncultured Syntrophus sp., assembly GCA_964403345.1. GTDB lineage: Bacteria > Desulfobacterota > Syntrophia > Syntrophales > UBA5619 > JAKAFS01. Next base: position 16,375 of record CAYOGU010000003.1, read on the forward strand.
GGTGAAGAGCATGCCTGTCAGCCAGCGGCTGCGGAGCTGGTGGAACGCCGATTCGACCGCAGCCCGGCAGGTCGCGGCAGCCGCCTCCGGAGAAAACCCCGCCGAAAGCCGGAAGACCTTCAAACCCGAGGATTGCGCAGGATCGGGCGAGGTGCTGCTCACCGTCAAGGGGCTGGCCAAACACTTCGGGGGGCTCAAGGCCGTGGACGGGGTGGACATGGTGGTCCGGCGGGGCGAAATTCAGGCGCTCATCGGCCCGAACGGTTCCGGAAAGACGACGATTCTCAACATGTTGAGCGGCCTGTACGTCCCCACCGCCGGGGAGATCACCCTGGGCAGCGAGGCCATCGCCGGGAAAAAGCCCCACCTCATCACCTCCCTAGGCATGGCCAGGACCTTCCAGAACATCCGCCTCTTCGGGGAGCTGACCGTTCTGGAAAACGTACTCATTGGCCGCCATTGCCACTGCCGGACGGGACTTTGGGCCAGCATCCTGCATTTGCCCTCCCAAAGGGCCGAGGAGTCCGCGATACGGGCCAAGGCGCTGGAGATGCTGGAATTCGTCGGCCTCAAGGGCAAGGAGTTTGCCCAAGCCAACAGCCTGCCCTACGGCCAGCAGCGGCTGCTCGAACTGGCGCGGGCCTTGGCCTCGGACCCCCAGCTCCTGCTCCTGGACGAGCCGGCAGCGGGGTTGAATGCCGCCGAGACCGAGGCGCTGGTGGGGCTCCTGTTCCAGATCTGCACCCGGGGCGTCACGATCCGCCTGGTCGAGCACGACATGAATCTGGTCATGAACGTCTCCGACCACATCACGGTCCTGAACTTCGGCAGGAAGATCGCCGAAGGGTCGGCCGAGGAGATCGAAAAGAACCAGGAAGTGATCGACGCCTATCTGGGAACGGAGGTGGGAAATGCTTAAGGTCGAAGGAATCGAAACCTGGTACGGCGCCATTCAGGCCTTGAAGGGGATCTCCCTGGACGTCAAGGAGGGGGAGATCGTGGCCCTGCTCGGCGCCAACGGCGCGGGCAAGAGCACGACCATCATGACCATTACGGGCATGCTCAAGCCCGCCAAGGGGCGGATCGAGTTCTGCGGACGGGACATTGCGGGGATGAAAGCGGAGGGCATCGCAGAGGCCGGGATCGCCTGCGTGCCGGAGGGGCGGCGTATCTTCCCGGGGTTGACCGTCATGGACAACCTGCTTCTGGGGGCCACCCCGAGGAAGCGGGCGTCAAGGGCGGACATCCAGAAGGACCTGGAGCGCGTCTTCGGGATCTTCCCCGTGCTGGAAGAATTCAAGGAACGGCTGGGCTGGCAGCTCTCCGGGGGCCAGCTCCAGATGCTGGCCATCGGCCGCGGTCTGATGGCCAACTCCAAGATCCTGCTGCTGGACGAGCCCTCCCTAGGGCTGGCGCCGGTCGTGGTGCAGGAGGTGTTTCGGGTCATCAAGGAAATCAACAGGGCCGGGACAACGATCCTGCTCGTGGAGCAGAACGCTCGGATGGCCCTCCTGATTGCCAACCGCGGGTTTGTGCTGGAAACGGGTAGGGTGATGCTGGCCGATACGGCGGCGAACCTTCTGGCCAACGAAGAGATGAAGGCCCACTACCTGGGTGCCCACGCCCACGTCAAGGAGGCGCGTCAGCGCCGACGCGATAAGAAAGCAGGCGCTTAAGCATCAAGATCGCCTCAGGACTCTGATTAGGTGGGCCGCTTTTGAGGTCGAATAAACAAGTGGGGAAAGAACAACTCCGGCGGTCCGTGCATGAACATGCTGACCTGAGGGACTTGAACGGATGCGACCCATAAAGAAAGCAGGGGTCCTTTATCGACCGCCTGGAAAGGTCTTCGACAATCAGTGATCGGTGGGGGGATCTTTCGTTAAGTGCCTGCATGAACAATAAGCAGAAGGGAAATCGCAGATGGACGTGATTCGGATCAATGAAAGGGACCCGGTGGTCGTTGCACCGACGGGGCTACACAAGGGACAGTCCGTGAAGGTTGCCGGACTGGAGATATTGGTCCTTGACGACATCCCCCCGTGCCACAAAATGGCTGTTGAAAACATTGCGGCCGGGACCAGGGTGCTGAAATACGGTTGCCCCTTCGGCGTTGCGACAAAGGATATCCAACAGGGCCAATGGGTACACACGCATAATGTCCGCACCGAACTGGAAGGGATATTGTCGTACCGGTACGAGCCCAGACTGGAAGGGGCGAAGACAGGAGAGGAGGAAGAGGGGCATTTCCAGGGCTATTTACGCAAAGACAGACAAGCAGGGATTAGAAACTACATCTTTGTCATTCCCACGGTCCAGTGTGCGAATGCTTCTGCGCAGAAGATCGCGGCCCGGGCCAACGCGCTTTTCCCCGTATCGGATCATTTCGATGGCTTCATCGTATTGCCTCACGCCTATGGCTGTTGCCAAACAGGAAATGATCTCATAAACTTACAGAAAATTCTGGCCGGTCTGGCACACAATCCCAATGCCGGAGGGACTCTCTTCCTGAGCCTTGGTTGTGAAGTAAACGCTCCTTCGGTTTTCAAGCCGATCCTGGGGGATGTGGACCCCGATGCGGTTAAAATCCTCATCATGCAGGAGGTGGGGGACGAGATTGAGGAGGGGCTTAAGCGCTGTCGTGAGATCTACGGATATGTGAATTCCTTCCGACGCACATCGGTCCCGTTTTCCAAGCTGGTGGTAGGGGTCAACTGCGGCGGATCAGACGGCTTGTCAGGGATTACGGCGAATCCTCTCGTGGGCGAGATGAGCAGCATGATCATCCGCCGGGGCGGCAGTGTGATCATGACAGAGGTTCCCGAGATGTTCGGCGCGGAACAGTTTCTGATGAACCGTGCCCAGGATGAAAAGATCTACCGCGCGATCGTCAGGATGATAAACGACTACAAGACATATTTTGAAAGCCACGGTGAATCGGCGATCGGAAACCTGACTCAGGGCAACCAAGCGGGAGGTTTAACGACGCTGGAAGAAAAATCGTTGGGATGCATACAGAAAGGTGGCACCGCCGTCGTAACCGACGTGCTGCTTTCCGGTGAACGGTTTCGCAAGCCGGGGTTGGTACTGCTGAGCAGCGCGGGCAACGACTTCATCGGGGTCACTTCGCAGATCGTCGCAGGGTGCAATCTGATCGTATTTACCACCGGACGCGGTACGCCCGGTGGGTTTGCCGCTCCGACATTCCGGCTTTCTTCCAATACGGCACTCTATGAGCAGAAGAAGCATTGGATAGACTTTAACGCCGGTGTTCTGCTCGAAGGGAGCGGCATCAGGGAAACGGCCTCTGCTCTGTACGACAGGCTCTTGCAGACCATTAACGGTGAATACCGTGCCCGTAATGAAGTGAATCAGTATTTTGAGATTGGAATCTTCAAACAGGGCATCACGATATAGACTTCCGATTCGGGAGAGGTGGTTGGATCAGGCGTTTCCGATGATGGCGAAGTTAGGGGATACACTGGTGTCCGGAGGCGGTTGGGGTAAATGTGTGTGGCGTCAAGACGAAATGTAACACCGAAAGGAGGAACAGGACACATGATGAAGACGGTATTGAGAAGGTTTGTCTTTCTGTTGGTGATCGCCATTGGCGGACCCCTGGTATTTTCAGGGATGCTGTCTGCGGCGGAATCGGCAGGCGCGGGACCGGATAGGATCGTCCAGAGCGGGGCGATCCTGACGGTGTCCGAATCCAAGAGGCTGATCGCCAAGGCCGTGGTACAGATGCCGATCGTCAAGAATGCCCTTGAAAAGGGCACGATCATTGTCATCAAGGGAACAACAAATGCTTACATAGCGGAGGAACTCACTGGGAAGAAGTCCGACCATGCGGCATTTGTGACGGGAAGAATCGAGCCCGAGAAAGCGGCCAAATACCTGCCCCAGGTGAAGCCGATTAACCACCTCGTTCTGGAGAAAGGCAAGGTCGTTGATATCCCGCTTCCCGATGCCGCGAAAAAGCTCAAAGCGGGCGACGTGGTCATCAAGGGGGCCAACGCCCTGGACTACAAGAACAAGCTGGCGGCGACCAATATTCTGGACCCGGTGGGGGGAACGCTGGGGGCTACATGGCCCATCTCAGTCGCACGCAAGGTCCATGTCGTCATTCCGGTCGGCCTTGACAAGCTGGTTGCCGGGGATGTGGTGGATCTGACCTTGAAGATGCGTGAGCCGGTTGAAACGTTGCCTGACCCCGCTGGGGCTTCGCCGTCAGCATTTCCCGGTTACAATGTTCCCTCCATGTGGCTGCTCACCGGAGAAATTGTCACCGAGTTGGAAGCGATCAAGATCCTGACCGGGGCAACGGCCTTCCAGTCCAGCGCCGGTGGGGTCAGCGGTGCGGAAGGTGCGGTGTGGATTGTTTTCAGGGGAACAGAGGCTCAGGTCAAGAAAGCCCTGGAACTGACAAGATCCATCCACGGGGAACCGCCTTACACGCAATAGAAAACAGGGGATTTGGAAGAACAGACCAGCCCCCCGAAAAACAAATTCTGGGGGGCTGGTCAGAGGATGAATTCGAAAACCCTCTGAAGCTTCTGCGGGAACCACACTTGTCGGGAAGAAGGAATTCACCGTGGGTGATGACGCTAAAAGAAACGCTTACCGGGGACTCTTTGTCATCAACTTCATGATTGCCCTTGGTTTCGGAATAGTCGACCCTTTCTTCTCGGTTTACGCTGTCAGCGCCGGTGCAACCGCGTTTCATATTGCCCTGATTTTTTCAGCATACGCCGTTGCCAAGATGCTCATGTCGCCGCTCATCGGATGGTGGTCGGACCATCGGGGACGCGGCGAACTTATTATCGTCGGCCTCAGCATATGCCTTGCGGTCTCTCTTTGCTATCTCCTCATACCGGGACCACTGGCCTTAATTGTCCTCAGGATTATACAGGGTATTGGTGCTGCCCTGGTCCGGCCGATCTCTCTGGCATTCATCGGTGATATAGCGCCTGCCAGAAGAGAGGCCATGGCCATGGGGACCTTCGATATTTCCTATTACAGTGCACAGGCGGTAGGCCCCATGATCGGGGGGGTGATAAAAGATGTCGCCGGTTTCCCAGGTGTTTTTCTGAGCCTCGCTGTGCTCTGTTTCCTTTCGATACTGTCGGCCTTGTTTTTTGTGATGATTTCTCCAACCGACAGGTCAGGCAAGGTGGCCCAAACGCATCCTCATTTGAGTGCTCTTAGAATAGGCAGGATGCTGGTCGGTCTGTCCGGTTTCATCCTCACGCGATCTTTCTCCATTGTGCTTTTCGCGATTTTTGTTCCTATTTTCATGTTTGATCGTTTGAAACTGACGGGTCTCGAGATGGGCGTTATCATGGGGGCCGGCACGGTTGTCACAGCGCTTCTTCTGAGACCCATGGGCAGCATGTCCGATAAGCTGAACCGTCGTTGGATGGTGATCTGCGGCGGTTCCATGACGGCCATCCTTACCTTTTGCCTTCCCTTGGCTCAGAGTTTCGGTCACCTTCTGGCCTTGAGTGTCGCCATCGGCATCTTTAGAGTGGTTTCTCTGCCTGCCAGCTCAGCCCTTCTCGTCCAGGAAGGGAATCTTTACGGTATGGGGTTTGCCATGGGCATCTTCAGCGGCGCCCTGAACCTTGGCACGGTTCTGGCCCCTTTGGCCGGAGGATTTGCTTTGGGGTTTTGGGGAATCGAGACCATTTTCCACGGAGCCGGCATTCTGGGCTTGATCGGAATCGTCTTTTTTTGCTTCTGCACGTGGACGGTCACAAACCCGAAAAAAGTGACGGAAGTCCCTGCCTGCATCTGAGGATTGTCTCTCGGCCTATGTATCATGATCGGTGAACTGTTAATAAATCAGAAGGGCTCCACTTGTTGATGACGCCTTCACTTCTGACGAACACATTAAGAAAGGGCTTTATTGCAACAGCTGCCATGAGGCGGCGAAAGTGGCTGCAAGGGCAGAGGTCGTATGGATCACGAATGCCTGTGCGCTCGAAAAGATCGTAATCATTGAATTCCTGCGGGAAGAGGCGAAGTGCCGTCTCCGGATCGAGGTATTCGGTCCCGCCGGTGATGTCGTCTTTCTGCAAGGAGAGCTGGTATTTCCATGGTAATGGAGAAATTTAAAAAAAGATGATGGAAGATATGCAGATGGTGAAGAGAAGCATTGCCCTGATCATCATGCCATTTAGGGACAATGGGGTGCGGTCCAGTATGTCGCTTGTCCTAACACCCCAGACCAGAGCTGCGGCATGGTCGAAGAATCGATGATGAGACGAATGAACTCCATCAGGGGCTGCGTGATTGCATGTCTCTTTTTTATTGATGTCGTTTTGCCCCGTGCCGGCTGGAATGCGGACCCCGTTCATCCGGATATCTGGCTGAAGAACGAACAGGGGGAACGGATCACGGCGACCGAGAACCGGAACGATCCTTACAGTCCAAGGCAGAGCTGCGGCGGCTGCCATTCCTATGCGACGATTACGCAGGGATATCATTTTCAGCAGGGCTTCGATGTAATGAGCGACGGTTACAATACCCAAAAGCCCTGGGTCCTGTCGCCGGGGATGTACGGGAAATGGCTTCCATACGCAGCGGCGGGGCTTCTCGCCCCCAAGGCGAACCGGAATCCCAGGCAGATGGACCTTTCTGCCTACGACTGGATCGGCGGCGGAAAGCTCAATCCCGAAAAAAAAATCCAATCGCCAGCTTGCGGCTGGTGCCATCCAGGCGGCGGCCCGCTTGAATACGGCAGGACTCCGGAGGGACGGGCTGACCTCTCCAAGAACCTCAGCCGGGCGGAGGCGGGAAACTCAAATCCGCTGGATGGGGACTTCAGCTCCCGTTTCACCCCGGACGGCCTCAGCCATTTCCGCGCAAGCGGCGTCATCGAGGCGGATTGTCTGATCTGCCACATGTCCGGCTACCAGATGGAAAAACGCAACGTACAACTCGCGTCGCGTAATTATCGCTGGGCGGCGACTGCAGGCGCGGGGCTCGGCCGGATTCGGGGCGCGGTCTTCACCCATGCCGATCCGGCCGCCGGTCCCGATCATCCCCGGTTCTCGTCCGGAAGCTGGAATTTTGCCGTGCGGCCGACGGTGACCTACTTCTGGAACGACCGGAAGCTCTTTACGGAAAGGGGAAAACTTCGGGGCGGCATTGTCCGCAAGGGTGTCGGATCGGAAAACTGCCTCCAATGCCACGGCGAGCCGGATTGGAAGAATACCGGCACGGTCAATGCCTCGCCGCACGATGCCCACGCAAAAGCTGGCCTTTCCTGCACCGACTGCCACGAGCTTGTCGGAAAGTCCGCCCAAGAACGCCTCAGCCACCAGATCGCGAAGGGGACCTATCCGCAGACCAGTGTCCGGGATGATCTTGATGGTGCCGGGATGAAAACCTGCATCGGCTGCCATAAGGAGGGAAAGTACCGGCCGAACCGCGCTGGAATGCCGAAGACGCCCCCGAATCCGGAACGCACGCATGCCGCGAGATTTCCGGGTGCGGCCTTTCATACCTCGCGCATCACGTGCAACGCCTGTCATTCAATGGGCCAGATGGCGCGGGGAATGGCCTTGCTGGATCTGAGCGCTGGGGAGGAACAGGGCTTTACCGCCGAGGCGGACGAGGTGGTGACGTGGGCCGCTGATTACGAGCGGGCCCGGGCGCCCTGGAAGCCCTGGATTACCCATGTCAAGACGGGAAAAGGAGACAGCGAGATTCTCCTCCCCCATATTCCAAAACGGGTCCAGTGGTTCGGGGAGAGGATGACCACCGGCGAGGTCAGGCCAATTCCGCTTCACCGGGTGAAAGTGGCCTTCCGTGCTCTCCCGAAAAACCCGACCATCGACACGCTCCGGACGGACGGGACAAAGGTAAAAATTCCGTCCGTCCGGTCGGAAGACGACATCCTCCGCATGATAACCTCTCTGACGAAGGCGGGGTTCCGGGATGTCGTGTTCCTTGACGACCGGCTCTATGCGATATCGGGCGGTAAACTGATGGCCGGGAAGGAACCGATTGCCGCGGATTCCTACCCCGTGGTCCACGGCATCGTCCCACTCGAACGGAAGGCGACCCTGGGTCAACTGGGACAGTATGAGGGATGCAACGACTGTCATGACAAGGGGGCGGCTTTCTTCACAAAGCCCCAGATTGTGAATATCCGCGAGCATCTCCGGCACTATCCGGCATACACTGGGCCATAGGTCCTCCTTCAGATGGACGAAGGAGGGGGGTACTCCTTGTACAGGGGGAGATGGGCATGAGTCACACAAAATGGATCAGGGCTGCGGTGCTGCTGGCGGCGTTCCTGGCAATATCATCTGCATCAGCGGCGGAGCCGTCTCCGAATCTGATTGAACCGCCGTCACTGAGGCAGATGCTCCAGCGGGGTGAGGGGTTCGCCCTCATCAATGTGATGAGCCGCTTGGAGTGCATGGACCATAGCATTGCCGGGTCGTTGTGCGTCGCCGACGAGGAATTTCCCGGGAAAGCACTGAAACTCTTTCCGGACAAGAACCGGCCGCTGGTTTTCTATGATGAGAGCAATCATGATACCGGCAGCCAAAAGGCGGCCGCGATCGCGGTGCAGAAGGGTTATAAGCGGGTATCGGTGCTGCGGGGCGGAATCACAGCCTGGAAGGAGGCGGGCTTCGAAACCGTTTCGCAGATGCGGATTCCCCGGGTTCCCGTGGAATCAATCAAACCGGAGCGGCTTGCCCAGTGGCTATTTGAGAAAAGGGATCTGCTGATCCTCGACATCCGCGGGGAAGCCCCTTTCCGAGAAGACCATCTCCCCGGAGCGATCAACATTCCCCTCCACCGCCTCCATGAGCGGTATCCGGAGATTCCCTGGAATCGGCGGATCCTGGTCGTGGACGAAAGGGGATTGCGCTCCTTCCTCGCCTGTTCCTATCTGGTCCGGAAGGATATCGGCGACGTGAAAAGGCTCTTCGGAGGCATGGAGCGGTGGCAGGCCTATCTTGCCGCAAAGCAGGGGAATAGATAGGGGCGGTTGACGAAAACAACAGAAAAAAGGCACGTTATGGGCTTCAGGATCCGGATCTTTTTGATGGTTGCCATTCTGGTGGGATGTTGGCTTGCGGAGACAGCGGCGCTGGCGACGATTTCCTCTCCAGTCGAGTCGGATCGAAGCTGCACGGACTGCCACGAAGACGAGGCCTACCGCTCCCGTTTCGCCGTTTCGGTTCATGCAAACAACAGTTGCACGAGCTGTCACACCGGCATCCGAGATATCGACGCCCATATGTTAGGTGAGGAAAAGCCGAATCCGGTGAACTGCGGGAGCTGTCATCAGGAAGTCGCGCGGTCCTTCCGGAAAAACTTCCATTATCTTCAGCAGGATTTCCGCTGCACGGATTGCCACCGGGGGATTCATGCGCGGAAACAGGCCGATTCCAATGTCAAGGCAGCCGCGATCCGAAAGTGCACGGAGTGCCACGCCAACGACGAATATGTCACCTCCGGCCACGCCGAATCTGTCCTCAAAGGAAACCAGGACTCGGCGGCCTGCTCCGATTGCCACGGACTTCACGACACGCGGGTTTTTCACACGTCGCTTTCGACATATCCCGTGGAGGCACGGGAATTCTATACGCAGAAATGTAAGAAATGCCATGAGGACAAGGTGCTCATGAGCCGTAGCGGCCTGTCCGCCGACATCGTAAAGCAATATGAGATGACCTACCATGGCAAAGTGGAGGAGATCGGTTATCCCACCCGGGTAGCTGGCTGCGCGGACTGTCACACATCGCACAACGTGCTGCCGAAATCGGACATCCGTTCCGGCATCCACCCGAACAACCTGATCGCGAACTGCGGCCGCTGCCATCGAGGGTTCCACCCCCGCTTTGTCTCGTACAGGGCGCATCCGAACTTCCATGATCGTAAGAATTATCCTGCTCTCTTCTGGACTTTCGTCTTCATGTCGGCGCTGCTGATCGGGACCTTCCTGTTCTTCTGGGTCCATACCGCGCTGTGGTGGCGAAAGAGCTACTGGGAAAAACACAAGCGGGAAACGCTCGGAGTGATTGACCCCTGCCTGGCGCCGGGGAGCGAGGGGCTGGTACAGGTCGAGCGGTTTACCTGGAAGGAGCGGATCATCCATGTGCTCCTCATCATATCGTTCATGACGCTCGTCATGACGGGGTTCCCGCTCAAATACCACACGGCCCCTTGGGCAGGGGTGCTGATTGGCCTTTGGGGCGGGGCGCACATGGCGGGGATCTTCCACCGCATCGCCGCTGGGCTTCTCACCGCCTTGTTCCTATATGCGATCTGGCTCTCCTTCCGTTTTCTCTTCCCACGGGGTAAGGGGACAAAGGGCTGGTTCCAGCGACTCTTCGGCCCCGATTCCCTCTGCCCGAATCTGAAGGATTTGAAGGATCTGTTGGGGATGTTCCGTTGGTTCTTCAACCGGGGGGAAATGCCAAAGTTCGACCGCTGGACCTACTGGGAGAAGTTCGACTTCCTGGCCGTCTTCTGGGGGATGTTTGCCATCGGCTGTTCGGGTTTCTTGCTGTGGATCCCCGAGTGGTCTTCCTGGATCGTACCCGGATGGGTGCTAAACATAGCGATCCTGGTCCATTCGGAGGAGGCGCTGCTGGCGGCACTCTTTATCTTCACGGTCCATTACTTTAACACCCATTTCATCCCGACGAAATTCCCGATGGATTCGATCATCTTCACGGGACGCTACCGTCTGGAAGAGATGAAGAAATTAAAGCCGCTCCAGTACGAACGCCTCGTGGCAGAAGGGAAGATCGAAACCATCAAGCGGAAACACCCGGGGATTCCGATCAAAATCCTCTCTGGGATCTTCGGTCTGGCCATGCTCCTGCTTGGCCTATCCCTTACGGTCCTCATTCTATGGGCGATCGTATTGAAATAGGCGCGGAATCAGGAAACCGTGGCGCGCCCCAGAGGCGCGTTCCTAGGAAGGAAAACCATGACGATTTTCGCCGTAGTTGTGATAGATTTTGTCATAGAAAATAAGGTTCATCCGATACGCCTATGTTTTACCCGATACCAGCGAAAGCTAGCCTGCCCTGCATCGGGTAGATTCCAATGGATCGGATGATCTCAAAGGAATTATGTGGAAAAGAGGCCTGCAAACCGAAACGCTTTTGAACAGAAAAGGTGGGGTATGATCGAATCTTTGGATTTAAAGCAATTCGGGGCTATTGAAATTCCATGCTTCCTGAAAGTGAGACAGCACTTTGAGAAAAAGCATATTGACGATATTGCGAATGAGGTCAGAAAGCGGTTAGCACCTCACTTGGCCGATGTCCGGGGAAAAAAGATTGCCGTAGGAATCGGAAGCCGCGGGATCGCCAGTATCAAAGAGATGGCCAAGACGCTTGTCGATGAGCTGATCACAGCCGGGGCAAAGCCATTCATCATTCCGGCCATGGGCAGCCATGGAGGAGCGACGGCCGCCGGACAAACGGAAGTCCTGGCGTCTTACGGGATTACGCCGGAAAGCATGGGCGTGCCGATCGACGCCTCCATGGAAGTGGTCAATATCGGGGACCTCGAGCCGGGACTTCCCGTTTATATCGCCCGTAGCGCCCTGCAAGCGGATGGTATCGTCACGATTGTCCGCGTCAAGCCTCATACCTGTTTCAGAGGTCCGGTCGAGAGCGGTGCGGCAAAGATGCTGACGATTGGGCTGGGAAAACAAATCGGTGCGGATTTCTTGCATAGCAGGGGCTTTGGAAGTTTTGCCGAATTGATTCCCAGGGCGGCGCAGGCGGTTGTTGAAAAGACCAAGGTGCTTTTTGCGCTGGCGGTCGTTGAAAATGCGTATGAACAAAGCTACAGGATCGAGGCGCTTTCCCGCGAAGATATCCTGGCGATGGAAAAAGAGAAGGCCCTGCTTCAGGAAAGTAAGCGGATTATGGGACGGCTCCTGTTTCCCGAGTTTGATGTGTTGGTGATTGAAGAGATCGGGAAGGACATCAGCGGGGATGGGCAAGATCCCAATGTCACGGGCTTATACGTAACGAAGTACTGCAATGACGGTCCGCGCTTTCAAAAGAGCGTAATATTTGACCTGTCCCACGAAACCCACGGGAATGCCAACGGGGTGGGATGCGTCGATATTATAACGCGAAGCCTCTTTGACAAGATAGATTTTATGAAAACCTATATCAACGCCCTCACCCATACGGAGTTTCAAGCGGTCAAGGTTCCCATGGTTGCAGGCAGCAAAGAAGATGCCCTGCGGATCGCCCTCAAGACGTGCAATGCGGTTGCCCCCGGGAAACAGAAGGTCGTATGGATTAGGAATACCTGTACGTTAGAGGAAATCATCATTAGCGAGGCCTTGCTGGAAGAGGCAAAGGCCCATCCTCAAGTCGAAATTCTGACTCCGCCAGGAGATATCACATTCAAGAGGGGAGAACCCGTGTTTCCATGGTAAGGTCGCACGGGACACAGGCAACATCCATCCATGGATCAATAGTATCTAACGATCACCTAGAACCGCCTCGCAAGGAGGTCAGCGGGCAGGCCCACGCAACGGGCGGCCAGGACGAACGTCGGGGAGTAACTTCCCATCAGAGATAATGAACTGTCCACCCACCATGACGTAGCGCATTCCCGATGACGGTGTGCGGGGGTTCTCATAGGTAGCCTTGACCTTAATCTGGTCAAGGTCGAAGATGACGATGTCTGCGTCCATGCCCACCTGCAGCCTGCCTTTTCGCTTTGCGTCTGGCGTGGCCATTGCCAGAAGGTTTGCTGGAAGCAAACTTGCACGACGGACGAACTCGGTAACGGTCATGGCCTTCTTCTCCCGAACATAACGCTCAAGCACGCGTGTAAAAGTTGCCGCGGATCGTGGGTGTGCGTACGCCGTTGGCGGCAAGGGCCAAACATCTCCATTTACCGTGCGCCCGTCTATCGTGAACGGCATTGCATCTGATGCTATCATCATGTTTGGGCTCAAGATGGAGTCGTCAATAAACTTCATCTGGTCAGGTTTGTTTTCATCCAGGAACAGGTCAATGGCGAGGCCGCCCGGGTCCTTCTGACGAATCTCTATCAACCGGGCGATGGAAGCAATATGCTCGCCGGTCTTGACGTAATAAATGTCCGAGGGGCCAATGCCCGCCCGCGGCAAATTCGCCGGATCAAAGAACGGTGAGCCGATCGCTGTTGATCCTGACCCAAATGGATAGGCTTCGACTGTGATCCGCAGGTTCTGACGTTGAGCCGTGTGCACGGCTGCGAGCGCATCATTCACCTTGTGTATGGTTGAACTGGTCAGGTGGCAGATGTGCATGTGAGCACCAGTAGCAGCCGCTACTCCCAACGCCTCAAGTACCCCTTCCATGGCTCCGTTGGGTTCATCCTCGTAACTCGGTCGGATATGTGTGAAGGTGGGAACATTGTATTTTGCGGCAAGGCGGCCGGCGGCGAGATACTCTTCACGATTTGAATCGGGCACATATCCAATCAGCAGTCCAATTCCCAAGCCACCTTCCTTTAGCCCCTGTTCGATGGTGTCGATAACCTTGCGTGAAGTTTCTTCCGGCAGTAATTTGCCCCATTCCGGACGGCCAAAATTGCTTAGAGCGGTCTCAAATGTGCCGTCCATGGTAACATGGTCAGCCAATTGAAGCCGGACCATTGCCCAAGAAACGCTAAAACCGTAGTTCAGTGGAAGGCGTCTTTTCTCCGCTACCTCGTACGCCTTGGCGATGGGGAACGATCCGGCCTCAAGTTCAAGCGAAGTCGTGACCCCGTCAAATGCCTGCATCCAGTTCGAGGGGACATTGATTGCGTGCGAATGAAGATCAATAAATCCGGGCGTTACAAACAAACCGCGTGCATCAATATTTTTCTTGCCGGAAAGAGCCGCCTTACTGATTGCCGCGATTCTGCCACCATTGATACCAATATCGCGCACTGCATCAAGTTTGGTTTCTGGATCAACGACCCTTCCTTGATGAATAACAATGTCGTACTGATGGGCCAATGCCGGCTTTATTCCTAGCGTAAAGGCGAGGGTGATCGCATAAAAAAGGATTGAAACGGAAGTGAAGCACTTTCTCATAAAAAAACCTCTCGGGATTTGAATTGACAAGGACTTCCCTGAAGTAGCGACTTATTATTACTCCGGCAATTAGACATGGCCATGGAGTTACCCCGCTTCCGTAGACGGTTGACGGCTTGAGATTTCATTGGTTGACTGCATACTGTTTTTCATAAAAAGTAAGGGATCACGGCCGCTTTTACGACTCGTAACCCCTTGATTTCTTTATGGCTGGGAGACGTGGATTCGAACCACGATTCACGGAGTCAGAGTCCGTTGTCCTACCATTGAACGATCCCCCAGCAGCGATCTCTAAGGAGCCGGCTCGGACCACCGGGAAATCCGGGGTTAGCCTCGATGATCCGAGCATATCCATCCCCATACCACAAGGAATTGCCGTTTTCAATATGGAAAATGAAGTTTTCTTGTCTGCGGGACGGCTGCTACCGGCCGCTATCTGTCCAGTTCCTGCCTGATGGCCTGGCCGATCTTCCGCTGGACGTAAGGCTTCCGGACATAGGCCCCGGCCCCCAGTTCCCGGGCCATTCTCACCCGCGCCGTTTCGGAAAAGCCGCTGACCAGGATGGCCTTCTGCCCCGGCCGGATTTCCAGAACCCTCCGGTAGGTTTCCAGTCCGTCGATCCCGGGCTCCATGATCATGTCCAGGACCAGCAGGTCCGCCGGCTCGGCCTTCAGGCATGCCAGGGCCTCCTCGCCGCCTGAGACGGCCGTCACGCGATACCCGAGCCCCTCGAGCATGTTGACGGCCAGTTCCCGCTGTTCTGCCACGTCGTCCACCACCAGGATCCTCTCCCCGCGTCCCAAGTACTCCTTCTCCGGCAGCGGTTTCGGCTCTCCGGCTGGCTTCTCCCGCGTGACAGGGAAATAGAGGGTGAAGGTGCTCCCCTTGTGCCCATCGCTCTGCACGTCGATGTAGCCCCGATGGTCCTTCACCGTTCCCCAGACCACGGTAAGCCCCAGTCCCGTTCCGCTCCGCCCCATCGCCTTTTTCGTGTAGAAGGGCTCGAAGATCTTTTCCCGGTCCGCTTCGGAGATTCCCTGTCCGGTGTCCGAGACCGTCAGGACCGCGTAGTCGCCGGCCTGGACGTCGTCGTATCCCCTAAGACTGCGGTCCAGATAGCAATTCTCTGTCCGGATCGTGACCTTCCCCCGGCCGGTGATCGCCTCTGCGCCGTTGGAAACGAGGTTCAT
>CAYOGU010000004.1:0-29720 GCA_964403345.1 uncultured Syntrophus sp.
ACACCCCCTTTCGGCAAGGCCTTCCCTCCGCCTGGTGTTCCCGGCGGCGGTGTGTCAAAATATTTGCATATGTGTTGCATTCATGATAGGCTTCTCCCAACGTGAAGGGAGGTTCGGCGATGATCGGAAGCGAGCGTTGCGATCCGTCTCAGACCCTCAAAAAGGCGGGGCTGGCCAAGACCGCCCAGCGGATGGCCGTTCTTGAGAGTCTGATCGGCGCGGAGGCCCCATTGAGCGTCCGGGATATCCTGAAGGAAACGGGCAAGGCGGTCAGGATCAACCGGGTCACCGTCTATCGGATCCTCACCTCCTTCAGGAAAGAAGGAATTGTCCGGGAGGTCGAGGCGGGCCAGGAAAGCATCCATTACGAAATGGCCTGCCTTCACAATCCGATCCATCCCCACTTCAACTGCAGGCGTTGCGGCTGCCTGCTGTGCATGCCTCCCCTGACCCTCTCCCAAGCCTGGGACTGGTTCGTCCGGCCTAACGACTTCACCATCGAGGCCGTCAATGTCCATATTACCGGCGTCTGCAACCGTTGCCGGGATGTCGATAAACGCAACCCGGTTGCATCGAAAGGAAAGGAGAAGACACCGCGATGAAGCCCCTGCTCTCAATCCTCCTTGGACTCCTTCTCCTGCCCGTTCTGGCCGGCGTGGGCTGGACGGCCGAGCCCATCCGGGTCTCCGTCAGCATCCTTCCCCAGTCCTATTTTGTGGAGCGTCTGGCCGGGAATCGTGCGACGGTCCAGGTCATGATCCCGAAAGGATCGAGCCCAGAAACCTACGAACCGACACCGCAGCAACTGGTCCGACTCGCCGATTCGCAGCTCTACGTCAAGGTCGGCTCCCCCGACTTCCCCGTCGAACAGCAATACCTCCGGGCCACCCTGCAGCGGAACCCGAAGCTCGCCGTCGCCGACCTCTCGGAGGGCGTGAACCGCCTGGAGGGAGACCCCCATATCTGGACATCCCCGCCCGCCGTGCGGATCGGGGTGCGGAATATCGCCCGGACGATGGAGGGAATCGATCCATCCCATGGGGAACTCTATCGCCGGAACCTGCAGGCGTTTCTCGGAGAGATCGACGCCCTGGACCGGGAGATCCGTCATGCCCTGGAAGGCAGGAAAGGTCATTCCTTCATAGTCTATCATCCCTCATGGGGTTATTTTGCCCATGCCTACGGCCTGATCCAACTGGCCATCGAAGAGGAGGGGAAACCCCTCAGCGCCTCCCATCTCCGCAAGCTGGTCGATCTGGCCAAGGCCAAGGGAATCCGCGACATCGTCACCCAGAAGGGATTCGATGCGAAAGGGGCCCGGGCGATCGCCCGGGATATCGGCGGGAGACTCGTGGAGGCCGATCCGCTGGAGAAAGACTGGCCTTCTGGACTCCGGCAGTTCACCAAGACCCTGACCCGGATCCTGAGGCCCTGAAATGAAATCCCTGATCCAAATCGCCCACATCACTTTCGGATACGACGAGCGGACCGTCCTGGAGGATGTCTCACTGGAGATCGAGGAACGTGATTTCATCCTCGTCATCGGCCCGAACGGCGGGGGAAAAACCACCCTCCTCAAGCTGATCCTGGGGATCGAGACCCCTTGGAGCGGAACGATCCTGATGGACGGGGACACCGGGGGACGTCTTGGCTATGTCCCGCAATTCTCCCGGTTCAACCGGAACTTTCCCATCTCGGTCCTCGACATGGTCCTCACGGGCCTGATCGGTGCGGGAAGCCACATCAGAGGCATCCCACCCGACGGCCGGCGGAAGGCCGGGGCGATTATCGAAAAACTCGGCCTCCATTCCAAGAGGCATGAGAACATCAACCACCTCTCCGGCGGCCAGCTCCAGCGGGTCCTGATCGCCCGCGCCCTGGTCTCCGATCCGGTCGCCCTGTTTCTCGACGAACCGACGACCTCCATGGACGTCACGTCCCAGACGGATCTGCTGGACCTGCTCGCCGATCTCCAAAAGCGGATGGCCATCCTGGTGGTGACCCACGACCCGACCCCCTACACGCAGGTCTACCGTCACATCGCCTGCATCAACGGGCGGCTCTACCACCACGGACGTGGAGAACTCGACGCCCGGACCCTGGAGCAGGTCTACGGATGCCCCGTGGAGATCCTCGGCCACGGGATCCCGCACACCCTGCTCCTCGAGCACGGAGGGAGGGAACGGCACCCATGACCGGCATCCTGGGTTACGAATTCATGCAGAATGCGATCGCCGTGGGAATCATGGCGAGCATCGTCTGCGGCATGATCGGCCCCTTCGTCGTCACGCGGCGGATGGTTTTCATCAGCGGCGGACTGAGCCATGCCGCCTTCGGCGGTCTCGGGATCGCCTACTGGCTGGGGATCCGTCCCCTCTTCGGGGCAACGGCCTTCGTCCTGGCCACCGCAGTCCTGATCGGCCGCCGGGAGGAGAAGCGGGTGGACCACAATGACCTGGTCATCGGCATCCTCTGGGCCATCGGCGTGGCGGTCGGCATCGTCTTCATCCACCTGACCCCGGGTTACGCCCCCGACTTGATGAGTTTCCTGTTCGGAAACATCCTTACGGTCCCCCGCTCGGATGTCTGGATCACCCTCTTCCTGGTCCTTTTCGTCAGCGCGTCGATCCTGATCTTCTACCGGGGGTTCGTCGCGATTGCCCTCGACGAGGAGTACGCCAGGGCCAGGCGTCTCCCTGTCGATTCGCTGAAGATGGGACTCATGATCCTCACCGCCCTGTCCATCGTGACGCTCATCCAGGTGGTCGGCATCCTCCTGGTCATCGCGCTGATTACCCTCCCCGTGGCCATCGCCTCGGAAATCTCGTTCAATTTCCGCAGGATCATGGTCCTTTCGGTCCTCTTCGGCATCGCCATCTGTCTGGCGGGACTGACTGTTTCGTATTTCGTCGAGCTCCCCTCCGGGGCTTCGATCATCCTGATCGCAGGGGGGCTTCTGGGTGCCGTCAAAGGAGCCAGATGGATCTTGGAGCGGCGCCGCCTCTGACGCCGGAGCCATCCTTCTCTACCCCCACCCGACAAGCCCCTTGACTTCGCGCCTGTTTTTTGTTGAGATGCGGCCGTTTGTTTCTCTCAAGGCCAGGGCCGCGACCGGAAGGCCCATCCAAGTCCCCCGCAGGAGCCGTGTTCCCAGATGCTGAAACTCAAAACCCTGCTTTGCAATCGCAATGTCATCTTCCTGCTCGCCCTCGCCCTGGGTCTGCTCGTTCCCGTTGCGGTCCCCTTCAGCCGTCACCTCATCCTGCCCGCCCTCGCCGTGGCCATGGCCATCGCCACGATGGAAGTAGGCAACGGCGTGTTCCTGCGGCCCAGGACCCTGATCTTTCCCGCTTTCATGGGGATCGTGATGAACTACATCGTCCTGGGAAACATCATCATCGCCCTGTCGGCCCTGCTGGTCAACGACGAGACCCTCTGGATCGGCTTCGTCCTTCTGGCGGCCGTACCGCCGGCGGTGGCCGTGATCCCCTTCTCGGGATTCCTCCGCGGAGACAGCGCCCTGTCCCTGTTCGGGACGGTCGGGGCCTACCTGGGGGCACTGGTCATCATGCCGCTCATCGCCATGGGGCTGCTCAGCGGCATGGCCTTAGACTCTTACAAGCTGGTCATGATTACCCTGGAACTGATCGTCCTGCCGCTGGCCGTTTCACGGCTCCTGATCCGCGAAGGGCTGAAGGCGAAAATCGATCCGCACCGATCCACGGTGACCAACTGGTGCTTTTTCGTCGCCCTGTACACCATGATCGGCCTGAATCGGGACATCATTCTCGGGCAGACCAGAATCCTCATTCCCGTACTCGGTATCGCCGTCGTCAGCATGTTCCTCCTGGGCTTTTTGATCGACTGGGTCACGGGCCTCTTCCATATCCAGAAGGAGACCCGGACCAGCCTGGTTCTTCTGGGCACCCTCAAGAACCAGGGGTTGGCGGGCGGCCTCGCCCTGACCCTCTTCAGCCAGGAGGCAGCCCTCCCAGCCGCGGTTTCCACCATCGTCATGATCGTCTACATCATCTGGCTCGACTTCAAGAAACGCTGGGATTGACCCGAAGGCCCCTCAAAAAGGGGATTACCGGCATCGAGGATCGACGGTCCCTGTTCCACAGGGCGGCCGCCGGATCATGACCCGTTAACTCCGCAACGAACGGAAGGAGGGAATGGCCGATGATGGATTATCCTCTGCTGCTGAGAACGTTTCTCCTGAGAGGGGCTCTGTATTTCCCCGCCAAGGAGGTCGTGTCCGTCTATCCCAACAACGAGATCTTCCGCTACACCTACGCCGATTATTTCCGGCGGACCTGTCAACTGGCCCATGCCCTGGAATCGCTGGGCATCCGAAGGGGCGACCACGTGGCGAGCATGGCGCTCAACACCCATCGCCATCTCGAGCTATACTACGGAGTCCCCTGCATGGGCGCGGCCCTGCACACC
This sequence comes from uncultured Syntrophus sp., assembly GCA_964403345.1. Lineage (GTDB taxonomy): Bacteria > Desulfobacterota > Syntrophia > Syntrophales > UBA5619 > JAKAFS01. The sequence continues at coordinate 4,450 of CAYOGU010000004.1, forward strand.
ACCAACTTCCGGCTTCCCCTCCACCACCTGATCCATATCATCAACCACGCCGAAGACAAGGTGATGTTCGTCGAGGAGGATCTGGCCTTCATCGTCGATGCCATCAAAGACCAGTTGACCACGGTCGAGCACTACGTGATCCTTTCCCAGACGGGCAGAATGCCCCATACCGGGCTGAAGCCGGTCTATCTTTACGACGAGTGGATCTCCCGGTTCCCCGACGATTACGATTTTCCGGACAACCTCAGCGAATGGGACCCGGCGCTCATCTGCTACACATCTGCAACGACGGGAGATCCCAAGGGGGTTGTCTACTCCCATCGGGGGCTCACCCTGCACAACTACGCGGTCGCCTCCATGCTGCGCGTCTCGGAGCAGGACTGCTGTCTGCACATCGTCCCCATGTTCCACGCCAATGCCTGGGGAGGTCCCCTGGGGTGCGTGGGCTTGGGCTGCAAGCAGGTCCTGCCGGGCCGTGAGACCCTCAACATGGAGGTCCTCTGCCGGGTGATCGCCCAGGAGAAGGTCACCTTCACCGCCGGCGTGCCCACGATCTGGCTGATGCTCTATCACTATCTGGAAGGGGGCGGCTCCTACGACTTTTCTTCTCTCAAAACGATCGTTTCTGGAGGATCAGCCTGTCCCCGTTTCCTCATGGAGGCCCTCAACGAAAAGTACGGATTCCCGATCATGCAGGCCTATGGCATGACGGAGACCACGCCTCTGGCCCTGGCCGCAATCCCGAAGAGCACGATGTCCGACTGGCCCAAGGAGCGGCTCTACGACGTCAAATCCAGCGCCGGCCTTCTGGCACCCGGCCTCGAGATGCGGATCGTCAACGAAATGGGGCTGGAGGTCAAGGCCGACGGCAAGGAGTGGGGGGAAATCCTCCTTCGCGGCCCCTGGATCGCCAAAGAGTATTACCGGGACCCCGAACGGTCGAGATCCACCTTCGAAGGAGGATGGCTCCACACGGGAGACGTGGCGACGATCGACGGGGAGGGTTATGTCCGGCTCGTGGATCGGACCCGGGATCTGGTCAAGAGCGGCGGGGAATGGATCTCCTCCGTCGACCTGGAGAACCTCATCATGGCCCATCCGGCTGTCGCCGAAGCGGCCATCATCGCCATCCCCCACGTCAAGTGGGTGGAACGCCCCCTGGGATGCGTCGTCCTGAAACCGGGCCAGGAGGTGACGGAGGCCGATCTCAAGGATTTTCTGAGAGACAAAGTCAAGGCCTCCTGGTGGGTCCCGGATCATTTCGTGTTCCTGGAACAGCTTCCCAAGACGAGCGTCGGGAAGTTCAGCAAGAAGGAACTGCGCGAAATGGTCGCCAGCGGCAAGATTCGGATTCCCCAAAACTGAGGAAGATTTTTTAACTGAAGAAGATTTTTAATGGAAAGAGGGCACCGGTGGTGTTAAAATTTTTCCAAAACCATTCAACGAAAGGAGACAGGAGATGATCACGCTACCCGATTTGCCCTATGCCAAGGACGCCTTGGCCCCCGTCATCAGCGCCAACACGATGGAGTTCCATTATGGGAAGCACCACAGGGCCTACGTGGACAACCTCAACAAACTGATCGCCGGAACGGATCTGGCCGACGCATCTTTGGAGACGATCATCCAGAAGGTGGCCGGGGACCCGGCCAAGGCGGGAATCTTCAACAACGCCGCCCAGGTGTGGAACCATACCTTCTACTGGAAATCCCTGAAGGGCGGCGGAGGCGGCAAGCCGACCGGGGCCGTCGCCGCAAAGATCACCGCCGCCTGGGGCGGTTATGAAAAATTCGTCGAGGAGCTCAAGAACGCGGGGGTCACCCAGTTCGGAAGCGGTTGGGCTTGGCTCGTCCTGGACGGCGGGACGCTGAAAATCGTCAAGACCGCCAACGCCGACACCCCCATCGCCCACGGCCAGAAGCCCCTGCTCACCCTCGATGTCTGGGAACACGCCTACTACCTCGACTACCAGAACCGACGGCCCGACTACCTGGCGGCCTGTATCGACAAACTGATCAACTGGGATTTTGTCAACGCCAACCTGGCTTGAGATCCATGAGGCGGGCAAAGGATCACCCCTTTGCCCGCTTTTCTCACCTGAAACCGACCGGAGCAGGGAGGATCGCAGATGAAATGCAATATCGGCAGAACGGACCGGATCGTCCGCGTCATCGTCGGACTGGCCATCATCTGGGCGGGATTCAACTACGAGAGTTGGTGGGGGATCATCGGGATCGTGCCCCTGATCACTGCCGCCATCAGGTATTGCCCCGCCTACACCCCTTTCAAATTCTCCACCTGCCGGAAGGACGACTGAGGGGGTCCTCCCCCTGCCCGTCGTACGCATGGGGGGATGGCGAAGCTGGCTGAGGAACTTTGAGAGGGGGCCGAGGGGGGATATGCGTACCGATCCGAAGAACGACAACCTGGGTCACCGCGAACGTCTCAGGGAAAGATTCATGACCGCGGGCGTGGAAGCCTTTCACGAACACGAGGTTCTGGAGCTCCTCCTGAGCTTCGCGATCCCGCGCCGGGACGTCAAGCCTCCCGCAAAGGACCTCCTGCGCCGATTCGGCTCCCTGAGGGAGGTCCTGGACGCGGATCCGGAGGAACTCCAGCAGGTCCGCGGGATCGGATCCCATGCCTCGACCCTCCTGAAGCTGGTCAAGTCCCTGGCGGCCCTGTACCTCAAGCAGAGGGCCCGTCAAAAGACGCCGGTCACCTGCACGAGGGAACTGATCGACTTCTGCCGAACCACGTTGGGAGGCAAGAGGGACGAGGAGTTCTGCGTCCTTTATCTGGACGCCCAGAACCAGCTCATCGAATTCGAAACCATCCAGAGGGGAATCGTCAACCAGGCCGTCGTCTATCCGAGGCAGGTCCTGGAAGGGGCCCTGAAGAAGAAGGCCTCGGCGATCATCCTCGCCCACAATCATCCCTCCGGTCATGTCCGGCCCTCCGATGCGGACATCCGCCTGACCCGGACAATCCAGGATATCGCGAAATTCGTCGATATCCCCGTCCATGACCACCTCATCGTCGGGGAGGGGAGCGTCTTCAGCTTCCGCGAAGAGGGATTGATCCCTTAGAGGCCCTCAGAAGGGGGACGGCGTGAAGGTCAGGGCAAATACGGCCAGGGTCAGCCAGCCGACGGCCCGTCTCGGGACATCCAGGGGAATCCAATCGTAGACGACCGGCGGATGGGTCGTTCCCATGATTACCAGGATCAGCGCCCAGACCAGCCAACCCTCCCAAGCCGCCACCCCCAGGACGATCAGGATTCCGATCATGACCCTGGCAATGAGCCGCTGCCGGGAACCGAAAACGGCATAGGCCACATGCCCCCCGTCGAGCTGGCCCACCGGGATCAGGTTGAGGCAGGTCACCAGAAGTCCGATCCAGCCTGAGAAAGCCAAGGGGTGCAAAACGAGATCGAACCGCTCCGGAATCGTCCCGTGGACGATCCAGACCAGGAGGGACATGAGCAGCGAACTGCCGAGGCTGATCCCCGAATCCTCATGGACCGGGCCGACTCTGGACAGGGCAAGGCCGACGACCAGGACGGGGACCGCCGCCACCATGCCGGCCAGAGGTCCGGACGCACCGATATCGAGCAGGGTGCGCCGGTCCATGATGGGGCTGCGGATCTTGATAAAGGCCCCGAAGGTCCCGACGAAGGACGGGGCCGGGATGAAATAGGGCAGGCTCACGTCCATGCGGTGTCTGCGGGACATGAGGTAGTGCCCGAATTCGTGGGCTCCCAGGATCAGGAGCAGCGTCAGGGAAAAGGGAAGGCCCTCCCAGATCCGACCGGGCTGGGCGAGCGGATTGACTCCCTGCTGCAGGGCACCCGCCACGAGGGTGCTCAGGAACGTCAGGGCAAAGAGAGCCAGGTTACCCACAGGCAGTCTGGACATGGGCGGATAACTCAGGGATCACGAAAAAAGGGGATCATCGCTGACCCCCTGGTTCCCAAATGGCGGGTTGCCTGAAGCCCTCGCCACAGGCGGAAGGACTACTTCTTGCCGTCGACCCTCTCTTTGAGCTCCTTGCCGACTTTGAAGAAGGGCAACTTCTTGGGGGAAACCTTGATGCTCTTGCCGGTCTTGGGGTTCCTGCCCGTATAGGCGTCATATTTCCGGACCACGAAACTTCCAAATCCCCGGATCTCGATGCGGCCGTTCTTCTTCAACTCATCGGTGAAGCCCTTGAACACCAGATTCACCACATCGATCGCCTTTTTTTCCGTCAGATCCTCCTTCCGACTTAACGCTTCAATGAGTCCAGACTTGTTCATGACTACCTCCTTATGATGGCCCATCACATCCCTACCGGATGAACTTGAGCTAAGTCCAGGTCGGTTTCGGTTCAAATAAATGGATAATATGCCTTTATTTTCGGCGACTATTATTTATTTTATGATGAATGTCAAGACAATTTTTTTTCGACCCGCGTTCCCCCGCTGCCCTCTGAAGACGCTGTACTTCCCGCGGGGTCAGGACACGCCAGGCCCCTTCTGCAAGGGGGCCGAGGGCAATGTCCCCCACGGCCGTGCGGATGAGCCGGACCACATCATGCCCGATGGTCTCGAAAGCCCTGCGGATCACCCGGTTTCTTCCGTCCTTGATCGTGAGGGTCAGCCAGGTGCTCCCCCGGTTCACCTTTTCGAGGCGGACCAAGGTCGGCGCAAATCGTCCGTCTTCAAGGTCGATCCCCTTCTCCAGGGCCTTGAACCCTGTCCCCTGGAGGGTCCCCGCGACCTTGACCCGGTAGGTTCTCGGAATGCCGAAACTCGGATGGCTGAGTCGCTGGGCAAAGTCTCCGTCATTGGTGAGGATGAGGAGCCCTTCCGAGTCGTAATCCAGACGTCCCACGGGATAGACCCGTTCGCCCACGCCGCTCACCAGATCCGTGACGATGGGCCTCCCCTGCGGATCGCTGAGGGTCGTCACCACCCCCCTGGGTTTGTGCAGCATGACGTAGACCCTCTCCGCTTCGATGGAGACAAGCCTGCCGTCCACCCGGATGTCGTCTTTGACCGGATCGGCCTTCACACCCGGCTGGGTCACCCGGGTCCCGTTCACGCTGACCCGCCCGTCGGCGATCATCCTCTCCGCCGCACGACGGGATGAGATGCCGGCGCGTGAGAGGATCTTCTGGAGACGTTCTTCCATTGCTTCGTTATCCCCGATGCCCCGCGAACAGCCCGAAGGGCCCCACCGCATCCTGCCTTTCCCCGCGGCGTCACTCCTGCAGGTCCTTCAATTCTCTCAAGGTCGGCAACTCGGACAGATCCTTGAGGTTGAACACCTCGAGGAACTTCTTGGTAGTTCCGTAGATGATCGGTTTTCCGGGGACGTCCTTGCGACCCACAATCCGGACCAGTTTCTTTTCCATGAGACCCTTGAGGGCCCCGCTTGCGTCGACACCCCGCACCCGGTCAATGTCGGCCTTGACAAGGGGCTGACGGTAGGCAATGACCGCCAGGGTTTCCAATGCGGCCGGCGAAAGCATGGACGGCCGTGAGGCCTTCAATTTCCTGATCCATGGCGCCAGATCCTGTCTCGTGCGGAACTGGAACCCTCCAGCCACTTCCACCAGACGGATCCCTCCCCCTCGCCCCTCGTACTCCTGCCGCAGTTTCTCCAGGAGCGAGAGGATCTCCCGCTTCTCCATATCGGGCAGGATCTCAGCGGCCCGTTCCGCCGTCAGGGGGGACTCGGACGCAAAGAGCAGCGCTTCGAGAATCGCGGCCTTTTCCTCCATCATTCCTCCACAGCCAGAAAGATCCGGATCACCCCGAAGGGGCCCGCCTGGTAGGCCCTGATCATCCGGAGCTTCATCAACTCCAGGATCGCCAGGAAGGTATAGACGATCCGCCGCTTGTCCATCCGCTCCCCGAGAAGCTCCGAGAAGGTCAATTGCCTCTCCTCGGACAGCCTCTCCATGATTTCGTTGATCCGGTCGGTCAGGGACATCTTCTCCGCATCGATGGCCAGGTCCGACTGGTCCAGGTTGGTGATGATCCTGCGGAAGGCCTGAACGAGTTCAAAGACGCCAACCTCGATCATCGATTCCTCTTCCCCTTCCGTTTCGGCAACGGGTTCGGCGGCACCCCGTGTAAAGACATCGCGCTCGAGCAGGGGTCGGCCTTCCAGATTCAGCGCCGCATCCTTGAAGGCCTGGTATTCGATCAACTGCTGGACCAGCTCCGCCCGGGGGTCCTGCCCCTCTTCCTCTTCCTCCTCCCCCTCGGCCGGCGGCAGCAGCATCCTCGACTTGATGTGGATAAGCGTCGAGGCCAGCAGCAGGTATTCACCGGCGAGGTCGAGATTCAATGAACGCATCATGTCCAGATAGGCCAGATACTGCTCGGTGATGAGGGCGATGGGGATGTTGTAGATGTCGATCTCGTTCTTGCGGATGAGATAGAGCAGCAGATCCAGCGGCCCCTCAAAGATGTCGAGCTTGATTTCATACCCCATGGCTGATCTTCATCGCTTCGCGGACCTCGGCCATCGTCGCCGCGGCGATCCGGGTGGCCCGCACGTTACCGTCCTCGATGATCGCCCGGATTTCATCCGGATGGGACAGGTAGTGGTCCCGGCGTTCGTGAATGGGCATCATCCCCTCGGCGATGGCCCCGGCGAGCCTGGCCTTGCACTCCGTGCAGCCGATGGCGGCACCCCGGCAGGCCGGCCCGATCTCGGCGACGGTTCCCGGCTTCGAGTAGAGTCCGTGGAAGGTATAGACATTGCACAGCTCCGGACGCCCCGGGTCGCTCTTCCGCTGACGCTGGGGATCGGTGAACATGGCCGCGACCTTTTTCTTCAGGACGTCCCCCTGGTCGCTCATGAAGATCGAATTGTCATAGGACTTGCTCATCTTCCTCCCGTCGATGCCCAGGAGCTTCGGGACCTCCGCCAGGAGCGGCTCGGGGATGGGAAAAATCTCCCGGTAGAGGAAGTTGAACCGGCGGGCGATCTCCCGCGTCAATTCCACGTGGGGAAGCTGGTCCACGCCGACCGGAACGCCGTAGGCCTTGTACATGATGATGTCCGCCGCCTGCAGGACCGGATAGCCCAGGAATCCGAAGGTCGAAAGGTCCCGGCCCGTGATCTCCTCGGTCATCTCCTTGTACGTCGGGTTCCGCTCCAGCCAGGCCAGAGGGGTAATCATGGACAGGAGGAGGAAGAGTTCCGCGTGCTCCTTGACAGAAGACTGGACGAAGAGGGTGCTCTTTGCAGGGTCCAATCCGGCGGCGAGCCAATTGACCACCATGTCGGCCGTATTGGCCAGGATTTCATCTGTATTTGCATAATCGCTCGTCAGGGCGTGCCAGTCGGCCACGAAGTAGAAACAGTCGTAATCGCCCTGGTTCTGTAGGGAGATCCAGTTGGAAAGGGCCCCGTGAAGGTTGCCCAGGTGAAGTTTCCCCGTCGACCGCATCCCGCTCAAAATCCGCTTCCTGATCAAGTCAGCCTCCTATGGGGGTCCTCCCCGCCGTCGGGATCATCCAACGCCAGGGAGTGAATCTCCGGCCTCGGCCCCTTGAAAAGGGGGCCATCCAGGGCTGGCCGAGGGGAAGATTGATAGTGCCTATAACAGAATCCCCCCGACCTGTCAACGCGGCCTGATTGCCCGCGGCGTCCCAGTTCATTTTGCCATTCCCGCCGCGCAAGACGCGGCAGGGTTGAAAAAGCTCGTGGACGTGGACGATCGTAAGGACTGGCGTCCGGTCCAAACGAACAGCCGGAATCGCCGCAAACGAAAGGCCCCCATCGGAATATCCAATGGAGGCCTTTACGTTTCAGCGGTTGGGCAGCGGGGCTATTTTACCTTGTCCGCCAGCGCCTTGCCTGCCTTGAATTTGACAACCTTCTTGGCGGCGATCTTGATGGTCTTGCCGGTCTGCGGGTTTCTTCCCTCGCGAGCCTTCCTCTTCACGACGGAGAACGTCCCGAATCCCACCAGCCCGAGCTTGCCGCTTTTCTTGAGCTCTTTTGCGACGGCCGAGGTGTAAGCCTCCAGGGCCTTCGCTGCGGCTGCCTTCGTCACACCTGCTTCATCTGCCATCACACCGATCAATTCTGCCTTCGTCATTCCTCTACATCCCCCTTTCGTCAATGTTAATGGAACATAACGTTATCGCCACCCCAGGGTGGTTTCACCGCCATCGGGCTCCTCCCGGCGGCCGGATCCGGGACGGCCGCCAACTGCTTTCCCGGGAAGTCCCTCCTGATGCTCAACGTCGCGAACCCCATTTCGGCAGCAGGCGCCAATGCTGGCCATGCTTTTTCCGCTCTCAAGATTCTTAAGAATTCACAGAACATACCGCTCTCATCGTGAGCTTGTGCTTATCCCTAGCACAAACAAAAACAACAATCAAGAAAAATCTAATATTTTTAATCATGATGAATGCCCTAAAAGCGGTAGCCTAGGGATGACGGCGGTTTGACAACTTAAGGGCTTTGTGTTAGTGGACTGAAGCGCCATAGAGAAGGAACGAGGTGAAAACCGAATGGCTTCAAAAAAAGGGGACCTCCAGACAAAAATCACAGGATGGTTCGGACTGTCCCGTCCTCCCTATCATATGGTCGGGATCCTCCCCTTCCTTCTCGGGACCTTCATGGCTTGGCGTCTGGAGCGCGTCTTCAATCCGGTCGTCTTTACGCTCGGGAGCCTCGGCGTGGTGCTGGTGATGCTCTCCACCTCCCAGGCGCAGGAATACTTCGACGGCCGTCAGGACGAACGGTCCAGGAGCCTGTATCGGAACCGGCTCGGCGGGGCACCGGGAAGGCTCCCGGACGGCGTCCTCCCTTCCGCCGTTCCGCTCTGGACGAGCATCGTCGCCCTTGCCCTGGCCGGGTGCATCGGTCTGGGCCTTCAGTTCGGGTTGAAGACCGGCCTCCTGACGCTGCCCATGGGATGCGTCGGCGCCCTGCCCGGCCTCCTCTATTCGTCGCGGCCGGTCCGTTGGGTTGAAAAGGGCCTTGGCGAAATTCTCATCGGGGCCTGCTACGGCTGGATTCCTGTGGCTTCCGCCTTTTACATCCAGACAGGGCACATTGTCCCCTCCCTCCATTGGATGGCGTTGCCGATCGGGTTTTCCATCTTCAACGTCATCCTCCTCAACGAGTTTCCCGACCAACCGGCCAACCCGGGCGTGCCCCGGACGAACCTCCTGGCCGGCCTGGGAAAGGAAAGGGGGATGTCCCTCTACGTCCTGGTCGCCATCCTTTCCTGGGCAAGCATGTATCTTTCGCTCAACGCCGGAATCCCGAGAAAGGCCCTCTATCTCTACCTTCCGGTGATGGTGATGTCCGCGGTCGTCGCCTTCATGATGGCCAGGAGAAAATTCGAGAACCCGCTGCTGCTCGAGATTCTCTGCGGACTCAACATCGCCGTCTACCTCGGGACGACCCTCGCCTACCTCTTGGCCTTCGTCTGACCCGACTCCGGCCGACGGGATTACGTACCGAGCGATGCCGTCGGTGCAGCGGGATTGCGGTTCCTATCCCTCAGGGCTCCTGGGAACCAGCCGGTCCCTGCCGGTCAGGACGCTTCCTCACGAGGAAGAAGAGTTCCCCCCGCTCCGCCAGGCTTCCGGCAAGCGTCTCGGCTTCGTCACCGCTCCCGCAGAAGAGATCGACGCGTCCCGCCCCCTTGATCACGCCGCCCGCATCCTGGCTGACGACAAAACGCGAGAAGGGAACCCAGCTCTCCACGTTCCCCTCCTTGTCCAGGACCGGCTTGCGGGCCCTCATGAAGGCCAGCGCCCCCCGCGGAAAGACGGCGGCATCGGTGGCGATGGAACGTCCCGGCGTGAGGATCTCCCCGATCGAACCGACAGGCCCCTCCCGGACGACCCGGAAAAAGACGAAGCTGCCGTTGTACCCCAGGATCTCGGGCAGTTCATCGGGATGCTCCCGGAGGTACCGCTTGACGTCCCGGTAGGAGCTCTCCTGCGGGGCGATCCGTCCCGAATCCAGAAGATAGGTCCGTACGCTCCGGAACGCATGTCCGTTCTTCATGGCGTAACCGACCTGGAGGAGCTCGCCGTTCGGCAGGCGGATCTTGCCCGACCCTTGGGTATGAAGGAAGAAGAGGCCGATCCGGTCCTCAACCCAGGCGATCTCGAGCCCCCGCCCCTCCAGGGAACCCTGTTCCTCGATCTCGCTCCGGCTGTAGTAGGGGACGAGTTCGCCATCCTTCATCCGCCCGATCAGCATCTCCCCCCGGTAGGCCTGCCGGAAAAGGCCGAGGTTGACCCGGATGGCGTCATCGGGCGTCCGGTAAATGGGGTATCGGTGGCGTTCCGTCTTCACGGGCGAGCCGTCCATGATCGCCTCGAAATAGCCGGTGAAAAGAACGACGTTCTTCCCGTCCAGCCCCGTGGACTGATAGACATCGAACCCATCCCGGATCTTCCGCTGCTTGACGTCATCGGGCACATCGAGGCGGAGGATCTCCCGAAGGGCGACCAGGGACTCCCTCAGATCGTCCGTCGTCACCCGGGCATCGCCCATCTGCGTGGAGTCATCCGTCGTGCGGTCGTAGAAGCTGAGGCTCCTGCCGATGGCGGCCTCCAGCGACTGGAGATCCATATCGTCTGTAAAGGTCGGAAGCCGGTCCGGCGCCAGCCGGACAAGGGCAGGGGCATGCTGCTTGGCGGCCGGGGGAACGCGGACCGCCGGAGAGGAGGGCGTTGCAGGCCGCGCCGAGGGTTTCTTGGCCGGTGCGGCGCATCCGGCCAAAAGGAGCAGGGCCGTCAGGAAGACCACCAGGCGTTTCACCATCTCAAAGCTCCAGGATCATCGCCGCTTCGTCGCAGAAGTCGGGATACTTGGAACAGCGGAAGCAGTCGGACCATATCTTTTCGGGGAGCGTCGAGCGGGGGACATCCTTGAACCCCAGTCTCTGGAAAAAATCCCTCTTGTAGGTCAGGGTGAAGATCCTGAAAAGCTGCAGCGTGATCGCCTCGGAGATACAGGCCTCCACCAGCTTCCGGCCGATGCCCTCCTTCCTGTGCCCCTCATCCACATAGAGGGACCGGATCTCGGCGAGGTTCTCCCAGACGATGCTCATCGCGCAGATCCCGATGATCGCATCGTTCCCTTCCTCCTGGAAAACGAAAAAATCCCTGAGGCTGCCGTAGATATCCATCAGGGAGCGCGGGAGCATCTCCCCTTTCCCGGAGGAGAGATTGATCAGCCTGTGGATAGTCCTGACGTCCCCGATACGGGCCTTTCTCAGCATCTTGCCCCCCTATTGGATATCCGAGCCATGCGCGGCATGCAGCATCTCCAATGCGTGGTCCCTTGTCCTCTGCGTCAATGTCACCCCGCCGAGCATGCGGGCGATCTCTTCGAGCCGCTCCAAATCGGTCAGGAGGGTCACCGTGGTGTTCGTCCGTTCCGAGGCCACCTCCTTGGCCACCCGGTAGTGCCGATCTCCGCAGCAGGCGATCTGCGGCAGGTGGGTGATACAGATGACCTGGTGGTGCCGGGCGACCTCCTGAAGCTTCCGCCCGACGATCTCCGCCGTGGCCCCCCCAATGCCGCTGTCGACCTCGTCGAAGATGATCGTCCCCACGGAGCCGGTCCTGGCCAGGACTTTTTTCAGGGCCAGCATGATCCGGGAAAGCTCGCCCCCGGACGCGATCCCCCTGAGCGGCTTGATCGCCTCGCCCACATTCGTCGAGAGGAAGAACTCCAGGTCGTCCATCCCCGTCTCGCCGAAGGCGGCATCGCCCTCGGCCGGGTCGCGGAACACGACATCGAGACAGGCGTTCTCCATCCGGAGCGTCCGGACCTCCGCTTCCACCTTTTTCTTCAGGAGGGTCGCCACCTCGCGTCTCCGGGAGGAAAGTTCCCCTCCAGCATGGATCAGACGCGACCGTTCGGCGGCCAAGTCCCCCTCCAGTTTCCCGATCTCTTCCCCGGCCGAGGCGATGCTGGCCAGCTCCTTTTCCGCTTCGGCGTGCTTCTGGAGGACCGCATCCAGCGTTCCGCCGTATTTGCGCTTCAGGCGCCCCAGAAGCTCCAGCCGTCTCTCGATGGCCTCCAGGCGGTCCGGGTCGAACGAGAGGCGGCTGGCGTAATCGCGGAGGGTCAATGCGGCGTCTTCGACCCGGTAATAGAGCTCGTCCATCTCCTCCGCGGAGAGTTTCAGGGAGGGGTCGATCTTTCGGATCTCGCCGACTGCCGAGGCCGCACCCTTCAGTTCCGCGAGGACCGAGCCGCTTTTCCCGTAGAGGGTCTCGTGGGCTGACCGGGCGCAATCGATGAGCTTCTGGACGTTCGAGAGGACCTTCTTCTCCTCGGCGAGCGCCGCGTCCTCCCCCGCCCGGATCTGGGCCTCGCCGATCTCGGAGATCTGAAACTTCAGCAGGTCCTCTCTCTCCTCCTTGGCCCGGTTCAACTCCCGGAGCTCCCGGAGCTTTTCCTGAATCAAGCGGTAGCGGTCCCGGGACTCGCCGTAGGCCGTCCTCAACGGGCCCAGCCCGCCGAATTCGTCCAGGATCTCCGTGTGGCTACGGGGATCGAGGATCATCTGGTGCTCGTGCTGACCGCAGATATTGATCAGCGACTCGGCGATCGCGGCCAGCATGGTCAGCGAGGCCAGGGCCCCGTTGATGTAGACCCGGTTCTTTCCAGAACGTGACACGATGCGGCGGATGACCAACTCCTCGCCGTTGCCGAACCCCATCTCCTCGATCCTCCGGATCAGCCGTGACTGGCCGCCGATCAGAAAAAGGGCCTCGACGGTGGCCGTATCCTCGAAGGAACGGATCATGTCCGCACTGGCCCTTTCCCCCAGAAGAAGGCCCACGGCGCCGACGATGATCGATTTGCCGGCTCCGGTTTCGCCGGAGATGACGTTCAGGCCTCCGGCAAAGGAGACCTTCAATTCGTCGATGATGGCAAAATTACGGATGTTCAGTTCCGAGAGCATCTTGTCTCTCCCTGGCGTCCCCCGTCAGCGAACCGACCCATCCCAGTTTCGTTCTCAAGATCTCCAGATAACCCCGGTGGGGAGACGAAACCAGCGTCGTCACGTGCCTGGATTGGCGGATGGTCATCGTGTCGCCCGATTTCACGTTGAAGGAAACCTGGCCGTCGAGGGTCAGCGTCGCCCCTTCTTCCACCGTCCAGAGCGTCACCCGGATGACCGCGTTTCCAGGCAGCAGGATCGGCCGGTTCGTCAGGGTATGGGGGCAGATCGGGTTGATCACAATGGCGTTGAGCTCTGGAAAGACGATGGGACCGCCCGCGGAAAGCGAATAGGCCGTGGATCCCGTGGGCGTCGAGATGATGAGGCCGTCGGCCTTGAACGTTGTCAGGTACTTGCCGTCCACCGCCGTCTCCAGTTCCACGATCCTGGAAAGGCTTCCTCGGTTGATGACCACGTCGTTCAGAACGGTCCCTTCCCGGAAAGGTTCCTCCCCGCCGCTGATCTCCACGTCGAGCATCATCCGTCTCTCGACCTGGAAGTCCCCCCCTAGGATCACATCGAGGGCGTTGAACATCTCTCCCAGATTGACCTCGGTGAGATATCCGAATCCCCCGAGATTGATCCCCACAATCGGAACATCGCGGTCCCTGACCAGGCGGGCGGTCCGCAGCATCGTCCCATCCCCCCCGAAAACGACCAGGAGATCCACCAGCGAACCGAGCTTTTTTCGATCTACGCCGGGGGAGGCGCCGATCTTGGCGGCAATCCCCTCTTCGAGATAGACTTCCAACCCCCGGGCCGCCATCCAATCCCTCAGGGAGGCGGTACAGGCGGGCGATTTTTCTTTCGATATATTGGCGATGATTCCCACTTTCTTGATAAGCATTGAAGCACCTTCTAGGAGATTGTCGCATTTTCCCTATCATAAAACCTCCCCGGTGTCCATCGTATCCCGTCACGGTCGTGTGTCATGCCGGAAACTGCCGCATACCCCCCCCCGTCACGGGGATAGCCGTTGGCTCACACGGTCAAATGGAGATTCCGCCGGGCCGAGTCGGAGCATGCCGCAATAATCCGGGGTGGACCCGGACAAGCGGGCGAGACAAGGGTCTTGACAGGGCCTCCCCAGGTACGTTAGTGTCCCAAGTTCAACAAGGAGGCATCCATGGGTTTCAGAAAAGGGACGATGACATTCGCCCGATACCGTCTGATCGGCAACCTGCCCGATCACTTCCCCGCTTTCTTCGACGAACGGATCCGGAAAAACGCCTTCCAGAACGTCTGGCGCACCTCCGACGAGAAGGCCACGGGCTGGACCGCCCTGGATGACCCATTGGATACCGACTTCCCCTATGCCTCCTATGCCCAGGGACGCTACTTGCTCTTTTCGATGCGCGTCGACCGCAAGGCCCTCGCCCCGGCGCTCCTGAGGCTCCGGGTCCTGGAGGCCGAGAGAAAGCAGCTCGCCGATACAGGCCAGAAAAGGCTCTACCGGGAACAGCGGGAGGCCATCCGGGAGTCGGTGCGCCTGGACCTCCTGGGAAAGAGCCTGCCCACTCCCTCTTTTTTCGAGCTCTGCTGGTCTGTGCCGGACCATACCATGATCCTTGGCTCCCTGTCCGACAAGGTCTTCGAAGAGCTCGAGGAACTTTTCCGGGACTCCTTCCAGATCGCGCTCGGCCCATATTTCCCCTGGGACCCCCAGCCCCGGGACCCCCGTCAGATCTCCGAACCCTCCCTCCCCCCCGGCGTCGATCCCCTCTCGATCGGCCGGGAGTTCCTCACCTGGCTCTGGTTCAAGAGCGAGGAACGGAGCGGAAAGGTCCAGATCCCCAACCTGGGGGAAATTGAGGTCCTCTTCGTCCGACGTCTTGTCCTGGAATCCGGAGACGGGGAATACGCGGAGCAGGTGGTCTGCCAGGGGATGCACGCCGACCTGAAGGAGGGCAAGGAGGCCCTGCGGCAGGGGAAAAAGATCACCGCCGCCCGCCTCAGGATCACTCACGACAAGACGGAGTGGGAGTTCACCTTCAAGGCGGACCGTTTCCACTTCCAGTCCATGAAACTGCCGACGATCCCGGAGGGCGATGGGGGCGACGGGGAGGAAGCCGACCGTGAGGGACAGCTTCTGGAAAGGATCTATCTGATCGAAAAGGTGACGGGCCTGGTGGATCAGCTCTTCGGGGTCTTCATGACGGTCCGGCTCTCCAAAGATTGGGCCCATGAGCAGGGCCGCATGGAGAAATGGCTCCGCTAGACAACCGATCCTGCCCCCCGCCGAACCGTGATACCGTCTGGGCCACGACAGGAGGGACGATCCCCTCCCAGCGTGGCCGATCGAGCGGTCTCTGCGCCGACATCCTGTCTCCTTCCACGATTTCCTTTGACAGCCGCCCCTTTTACCGTCTAGATTTTACTTGTCAATAGACAATTTTATCCTCTGATCCCCCTCCGTAGGTGAACCGTGACCGACCGATTCGAAGCGCAGAAGAAGCCGACGCCCTCTTCCTTTGGAAACAGGGCCGCCCTGAAGATCAGCTTGGCCTATCTGGTGGCCGGCACCCTCTGGATCCTCTTTTCCGACCGCCTTGTCGACATGCTGGGCGGGGACATCCAGACCGTCAGCCGGCTCCAAACCGTCAAAGGCTGGTTATTTATCCTTGTCACGGCCTTCTGCCTCTACCTCTTCATCAGGAGGGTCCTGACCCTGCTCGAACGGTCCCAGCGGGAGTCGAACCGACAGAAAGACCGGATGGAAAGGGCCTCACGGGCCGTCCAGGTGGCCTTCTGGGAATGGGAGATTCAGTCCGGGAGGCTCTCCTGGTCTGACGCCATCGACTCCCTCCTGGGCTACGAACCAGGGACTTTCCCCCGGACGATCCAGGCCTGGGAAGGAATCATCCACCCTGAAGACCTCCCGCGCGTAAGGAAATGCCTGGAGGACCACATTGACCGGAACATCCCGTACGATGTGGAGTACCGCGCAAGGAAAAAGGACCAGACCTACGCCTGGTGGCACGACTTGGGAATGGTGTCCCAGCGGAACGATCAGGGGAGGGCGTACCAGATGTGCGGCCTCTGCAGGGACATCACGAAGCACAAGCTGGCGGACCGCGCCATCATTGAAATCGAGGAACGTTTCAGGCAGGTGGCGGACAACGCCGGCGTTTTCATCTGGGAGGTGGATACAGGGGGCCTGTACCGCTACTGCAGTTCGGCCTCGGAAAGGACCCTCGGATACCCGCCCTCGGAACTGGTCGGCCGCCGCCATTTCTACGACCTCTTTCCCCCGGACAGACGCGAAAGGCAAAAGGAGGCGTTCCTGTCCCTCTTCGAACATCGTGAACCCTTCCATGGTTTCGCCAACGCCTATCTCCACCGGAACGGCAGCACCGTCATCCTGGAGACGACAGGTTCGCCTCTGCTGGACGAGGATGGCGGGCTCTCGGGATACTACGGCGTGGACCGGGACATCACCGAGCGGATGCTCCACGAAACGCAGATGCAGCGTCATAACGCTTACCTGGAGGCCCTCCATGAAACCGCACTGGGATTGATGCGGCGGACGGATCTGACGGGCCTGTTCCAGGCCATCGTCCAATGGGCCACCCGGTTCACAGATTCCGACGAAGGCTGGATCGCCATCCACGACCCCGGCGACGATCACTTCGAGTTCACGGCCGCCATCGGCCCGCTGGCCTCTCAGATCGGGGGGCGCTTCGAAACCGGACGGGGGATCGCCGGCGAGGTATGGCGGACCCAGCGGTCCGTCATCGTCGAGGACTACCAGAGATGGCCCCGAAGGGCCGAAATCGACGTCTACAAGGACCGTCGAGCCACAATGGCCGTCCCGCTCAAGTCGGAAGGCCGGATCGCCGGGGTCCTCGGGTTGTCCCACCACGATCCCGGCCGGCAATATGCTGAGGACGACCTGGCCATGTTGGAGCGCTTTGCGGAACTGGCCTCGATTGCCCTGGACAACGCCCGGCTCTACGAGCAGATGAAGCAGGAACTGATCGAACGGAAGAGGATGGAAGCCGAGCGGGACCAGATCCAGAACCGCCTTCTGCAGAGTCAGAAGATGGAGGCCCTGGGGACCATGGCGGGCGGCGTGGCGCACGATCTCAACAATGTCATCGGGGTCCTGGTCGGATATGCGGAGCTGCTCCTGGAAAAGATCCCCGAGGCCAGCCCGCTGAGAAGATACGCCCGGAGCATCCTCCAGTCGGGCCTGAGGGGGGCCGCGATCATCAACGACCTGCTGACCCTGGCCAGGAGGGGGGTTGCCGTCTCCGAAGTGGTTAATCTCAACCAGGTGATCACCGACTATTTCAAGACGCCGGAGTTTGAAACGCTCAAGGCCCACCACCCCCAGGTGACCTTCCGAAGCGACCTTGAGGAGGATTTGTTGAACACCCGAGGCTCCCCGGTCCATCTGGGCAAGACCGTCATGAACCTGATCGCCAATGCCGCGGAGTCTATTTCCGGACCGGGGGAAGTGGCCATCGGCACACGGAACCGCTATCTGGACCGACCAGGCTGCGACGGACTCCAGGAGGGAGAGCACGTCGTTCTGACGGTATCCGACGACGGCCGGGGGATCTCGACGGAAGACATCGGGAAGATTTTCGAACCCTTCTACACGAAGAAAGTCATGGGCAGGAGCGGAACCGGTCTGGGCCTCGCCGTCGTCTGGGGAACCGTGAAGGACCACAACGGCACCATCGACGTGCAGAGCGAGGAGGGTAAGGGAAGCCGGTTCACCATCACCCTGCCCGCCTGTCGCGAACCGTCTGCCGTGGCCGAGGAGGCCCCTCCCATTGAGACCTACCTTGGGCGTGGGGAATCGATCCTGGTGGTGGACGACGTGAAGGAACAGCGGGAACTGGCCTCGAGCATGCTGGAGCGGTTGGGGTATCGGGTCACCACCGTGTCCAGCGGAGAGGAGGCCATCGACTACCTCCGGAAAGGCGACGCCGATCTGGTCGTCCTGGACATGATCATGGAGCCGGGGATGGATGGCCTGGAGACCTACCAGTCGATCCTGGCGATCCGCCCTGGACAAAAGGCGGTCATCGTCAGCGGGTTCGCCGAAACAGAACGAGTCGGCATGGCCCAGACGCTGGGAGCAGGCCCCTATATCCGCAAGCCCTATGTCTTGGAGAAGATCGGGTTGGCCATCCGAAGGGAACTCGATCGCCCCATTCCCCAAAATCGTCTTGACAACCAGGACCACACTCCCTGTTTTTGACGCCCAATAAACTACCGCGCTTTCTTTGAGGTCCTCTCTCCGAAAACGACCTGCCGGACATCCCCATTTTTTTCTTGACAGATGGAATTTCTGTTGATAAAAAGAAATTGTTAACAATTTGAGTAACAATTTTTCCGTACAGGAGGACGTCCCCTCATACGGAAGAGACCGTTCCCGGGTAAACCGGGCGAACACGTTGGAAAGATCGGTGAGGAGGAAGCAAGCCCGTGGGATCAAGGTACAAAGTGCTTCTTTACGAAGCGATGCATGCAGAAGGAACGAAACTGCTGGAGTCGAAATGCGAGGTCGTGTACGCTAAGTCCTTTGACGAGGCGCACCTGATCTCCCTCGTCGGCGATGTGGACGCCATCGTGATCCGGGCCAACGGCGCCGTATCCCGGGCAGTTATCGAGGCCGCCAAGCGCCTCAAGGTCATCGGCCGTCACGGTGTGGGGCTGGACGGCATCGACCTGGCGGCCGCCAAGGAGCGGGGGATCCCGGTGGTCTATACCCCGATCGCAAACACCGAAAGCGTGGCCGAACATTTCGTCGCCCTGTCCCTGATGCTGGCCAAGAAAATGAAGCAGGGCGACTCCGCCGTGCGCCAGGGAAACTGGAATGCCCGGTACGAGTTGATCGGTACGGAGCTGAAGGGAAAAACCCTCGGGGTCCTCGGATTCGGACGGATCGGACAGCAGACCGCACGGATCTGCCACTACGGTTTTTCCATGCCGGTGGTCTACTACGACGTGATCGCCTACCCCGAGGTGGAAGCTGAACTTAAGGCGGTCCGGACCGACATGGAGGAGGTCTGCCGGAGGGCCGATTTCATCTCCGTCAACCTGCCTCTGCTGCCGGCCACGCGCGGCTGCATCAATGCCAGCCTCATCAAACACATGAAGCCCTCGGCGATCCTGGTGAACATGGCCCGCGGCCCCCTCTGGAACGAGGCCGACGTGCTGGAGGCCCTCAAGACCCGGAGGATCGCCGCAGCCGGTTCGGATGTGTTCGAACAGGAGCCCACGCCCGGAACCAATCCGCTTTTCACCGTGGACAACTTTGTGGGAACGCCGCACATGGCCGCCCACACCAACGAGGGGATGATGCGGATGAGCCTGGTGGCCAAGGATGTCCTGGCCGTCCTGGAGGGACAAAAGCCGGAGTTTCTCGTTCCGGGATCTGTAGGTTAACCACTTAATTCTTTTGAAACAAGGAGTTCCTATGCAGAAAGTGACCCTGTTTCCTCAATCGTGCAAGGGGATGGAAGATTGCGGCATCTGTGCCTTCGTCTGCCCCAAGTCTCTGTTCGTTGCATCCGAGGAGATGAATGAGGCGGGTTACCTGCCGCCGCTGCCTCCCGACGAGGGGAAATGCACGGCTTGCGGTAACTGTATGATCTATTGCCCGGATTTCGCCATCGCGGTTGAAGGTGGCGCCACAGATGGAAGAGAGGAATAAGACCATGGGTGAGGCAAAACGAATCAACACCGGTACACATTTCATGATGGGCAATCAGGCCTGTGTGGAAGGGGTCATCGCCGCCGGATGCGGGTTTGCCGCCGGTTATCCGATCACCCCCGCCAGCGAGGTCTTCAACTTCCTGTGCAGGCAGATGCCCATGGCAGGGGGGACCCTCCTGCAGACGGAAGACGAGATCAGCGCCGTCTGTTCGGCCATCGGCGCGTCCTGGGCGGGACTCAAGTCCATGACCGTCACGTCGGGTCCGGGCATCAGTCTGATGCAGGAGAACATCGGCATGGCCGTGGCGACAGAGACCCCGCTGGTCATCGTCGATGTCCAGCGACTGGGCCCCTCGACCGGCGTTCCGTCCGTCGGCCTGGCCGGCGACATGGTCCAGGTCGCCCGGGGTTCGCACGGCGACTACCAGATCGTCGCCATCTGTCCCGAGAGTCCCCAGGAGATGTTCGACATGACGGTCAAGGCCTTCAATCTGGCCGAGGAGTACCGCGTGCCGGTCTTCGTGATGGCCGAAGGTTTCGTCGGCCACATGCGGGAGAGGGTCGTCATCCCCGATGAGAGCGAGATCAAGCTCGTCCGACGCAAGCTCGCTGAGGGCGGCACCCCCTTGACGCGGCGTGACTTTCTCGATCCCGACGTGGCCCCCATGCCTGTCTTCGGCCGGGGGCTCAAAGCGCACGTGACCAGTTCCTGCCACGACGAGCATGGGTCAAGAAATCTGAGCGATCCGGACGTGATGCATCGTTACATCATGAAACCCATCGAGAAGATCCTCAAGAAGCGGGACCAAATCGTCGAGGTGGAGGCCGACTACGACGGGGCCAAGCTGGTCCTGATCTCCTACGGCGCAGTCTCCCGATCCTCCCGGCAGGCGGCTGCCATGGCCCGTGCCGAGGGTCTCAAGGTCGGGACGCTCCGTCTCAAGACCGCCTGGCCCTTCCCCGACAAGGAAGTGAGAGCCGCTGCGGAGTCCGCTGATGTCATTCTTGTCCTGGAGAACAACACCGGTCAGATGTATCCGTATATCAAGGCTGAGTCCGCCCACGCCTGCAAGACCCTCTTCCTCGGGCCGCAGTTGCTGGGACAGATCCATGACCCGCAGTATATACTGGCCAAGATCAGGGAGATCCTAAAATGAGCGAAAAAATTCATCCATTGAAGAAACACATGCGGCCGGAGGTCAAGAAAACGACCTTCTGCCCGGGTTGCGGCGCCGGCATCATCACCCAGGCCCTCCTGCGGGCGATCGACGAGTTGGGGCTGACCATGGACGACTGCGTTTTCGTGTCAGGAATCGGCTGTTCGGCCTGGATTCCCAGCCCGCTGCTCAACGTGGACACCCTGCACACGACCCACGGCCGGCCCATCGCCTATGCCTCGGGCGTGAAGCTCGGGCTTCCGGACAAGCACGTCATCGTCGTCAGCGGCGACGGCGACCTGAGCGCCATCGGCGGGAATCACTTGATCCACGCCGCCCGTCGCAACATCGACCTGACCGTGATCCTCGTCAACAACGGCATCTACGGCATGACGGGAGGCCAGACCGCCCCGACGACCCCCCACGCAATGACGACCATCACCAGCCCCTACGGCAACGTCGAGCACGAGTTCGACATCGCCAGGCTCGTCACGGCGGCGGGCGCCTCCTACGTGGCACGTTGGACGACCTACCATCCGCGGCAGTTGACCAAGTCGATCAAGAAGGGTCTGGAGAAGAAGGGCTTTGCCATGATCGAGGCCATCTCGCAGTGCCCGGTCCAGTTCGGCCGCGTCTCCAAGCAGGGCAGTGCCGTGAACATGCTGAAGAACTACAAGCAAAACGGCGTCCGTATCGAGAAAGCGGCCAAGATGGAAGCCGCGGAGCTTCAGGGCAAGATCGTCGAAGGGGAGTTCGCCGACTTGGATAAGCCCGAATTGGTCGCCTCATGCGTTGCTGCGCTGCAGGCTAGGATGGGAGGTAACAAATAATGGCACAGACCGATATCAACATCGCCGGCGTAGGCGGCCAGGGGTCGATCCTGGCCGGAACCATCCTCGGGACCGCAGCCGTGACCTACGACAAGAAGTACGCGGTGCAGACCCAGGCATATTCATCGGAACTGCGGGGAGGATTCGCCGCGACCTGGCTGATCGTCTCGGACGCGCCGGTGGGTTTCCCCCGTGTGACGTCCCCGGACATCCTGGTGGCCCAGGCCCAGGACGCCATCAACCGTTTCGCGAAAGTGCTCAAGCCCAAGGGGCTTCTGATCATCGACAGCGACATGATCCCCGAGCCCCCGGCAGGGGTCGAGCGCGTCATCCGGGTGCCGGCGACCTCCATCTCCCGGAATGAACTGAAGGCTCCAGTGGTGGCCAACATGGTCATGCTCGGCGCCCTTTGGCAGGCAACGGGCATCGTGGCCCGGGAAGCCCTGGAAAAGGCGATCATCGATTTCGTCCCCCGCGGCAAGGACAAGCTGAACATGGAGGCCTTCGACCGCGGCGCCCGGGCGGTGGAGAACCAGAAAGTTTAACCCATTACATTAATAGGGAGAAGGCATATGGGATTGATGACGAAGGACCAATATATCGAGTCTCTCCGGAAGCTCAAACCGACGGCTTACATGTTCGGGGAGAAGGTGGAAAACATTGTGGACAACCCGCGCCTGCGCGCCGGGATCGAGGCCACCGGCGCCACCTATGCCCTGGCCGAGGATCCTGAAACCCGCGATCTGGTGGTGACCCACAGCAAGCTGATCAACGAGCCGATCAACCGTTTCAACAACCCCCCCATGTCCATCGAAGACCTGGTCGCCCGGGTGAAGATGAACCGGAAGCTGGGCCAAAGGGTGGCCACCTGTTTCCAGCGGTGCACGGGCCAGGACTGCCTGTGCGCCCTGGCGATCGAAACGTATGACTGCGACAAGAAATACGGCACCGGGTACAACAAGCGCTTTGTGGAGTTCCTCAAGTACATGCAGAAGAACGACCTCGTGGCCAACGCCAGCGTGACCGACGCCAAAGGGGACCGGAACTTCGGCCCAATGGAGCAGCCCGACAAGGATGTGTACCTGCGCATCGTCGAGAAGCGTGACGACGGCATCGTCGTGCGCGGAGCCAAGTGCCATCAGACGGGTTCCCTTTCCGCGCACGAACTGATCGTCCTTCCCACGCGCGCCATGCGCAAGGGAGAGGAGGAGTTCGCCGTGGCTTTCGCCATTCCGTCGGATACGAAGGGCGTCATCCATGTCGTCGGGCGCTCGAGCCTGGACACCCGGGAGCTGGATGGCTGCGACTGCGGCAACACCCGCTATTCCAAGTATGCCCCCACGGTCATCTACGACAACGTCTTCGTCCCCTGGGAACGCGTCTTCCTCTGCGGGGAGTGGGAATACGCCGCAGACCTGGTGATCTACTTCTCCGCCTTCCACCGCCAGAGCCATGGCGGCTGCAAGGCCGGGAAGATCGACTGCATGATCGGAGCAGCCATGGCCATGATGCAGTACAACGGCACGGAGAAGGTCAGCCACCACAAGGAGAAGATCATCGACATGATCCACCGCGCCGAGACCCTCTACGGTTGCAGCATCGCCGCCTCCTATGAGGGCAAGAAGATGCCGTCCGGCAACTTCTACATCGATCCGGTCCTGGCCAATGCCTCCAAGATCCATGAGGGACGCGAGATGGCCGAGGCCACCCGGCTCATGATCGACATCGCGGGCGGATTCGTGGCGGACCTGCCGTCGGACAAGGACTTCAAAAATCCGGACATCGGGCCGCTGCTGAAGAAGTACCTCAAAGGGGCTTCCAACGTGCCAGTGGAGGACCGGGTCAAGATGTTCCGCTTCATCGAAAAGATGGCCATGGAAAGCGCCGACACCATCTCCGACATCCACGGGGGCGGGTCTCCGGCCGCACACCGGCTCACGATCTTCAGGGAGTCGAACACGAAGGAAAAAATCAAGGCCGCCAAGAGACTGGCCGGCATTGAATCGTAACGCACGAACCGGCCCTTCGTGAAACGGGCCGGGGAAAAGGTGTGAAACAATCGGCGACGCCCTTGCCGTTTCTTTCAAGGTAAGGGCGTCGCTTTTAGGAGGATCGCCTGCACAGGGCATCCATAGGCATCCATCGAGGACCCGATCGACCATGTTTCCCAAGCTCTACAAGATCAGACAGATCTTCGACAATTCCTTCGAACCCGATCCGCCCGGCGCGGTGCGCCGCGAAATCGGTCTCAACAAAACGCTCTCGGGAAGATTCGTCCCGGGGCAGAATGTGGCCGTGGCCGTCGGTTCCCGCGGTATTCAGGGGATACAGGGCATGGTCGAAGCCCTGGTTTCATCGCTCAAGGAGATGGGGTTGAAACCCTTCATCGTCCCGGCCATGGGTTCCCACGGAGGCGCCACCGACGAGGGCCAGAAGCAGGTCCTCGAGCACCTCGGCATCACCGAGGCCTCATGCGGGGCGCCGATCCGTTCCTCCATGGAGGTGGTCTCCCTCGGACATCTTCCCTCCGGAGCCGAGGTCTTCATCTCCCGGGACATCCTGGAGGCGGACCACCTGGTCCTGATCAACCGGGTCAAGCTGCACACGGCCTTCCGGGGCCAGGTGGAGTCCGGTATCTGCAAGATGCTCACCGTCGGCTGCGGCAAGCACCAAGGCGCCCTGAACATGCACAAGTTCGGCTTGGCCGATTCGATCATTCCCGCCGCCAGGGTGATTCTCGGGCGCATCTCGGTCCTCTTCGGGATTGCCGTCCTGGAGAACGCGGCCGAGAAGACCCACACCGTCCGGCTCGTCCTGCCGGAGGACTTCGTCGAAACGGACTCGAAGCTGCTCAAGCGGGCCTTCGAACTCTTCCCAAGAATCCCCCTGGACGACCTGGACATCCTCGTCGTCGGCGAGATGGGCAAGAACATCAGCGGCGGCGGGATGGACCCCAATGTCATCGGCATGTGGCGCCGGGACGGGGGGCCGAGGCAGCCGAACTACCGAACGCTCGTCCTGCTCGATCTGACGCCCGAGTCGCACGGCAATGCCATGGGAATCGGCTTGGCCGACCTGACCACCAAGCGGGTCATCGACAGCGTTGATCTCCGCAGCACCTATACCAACGCCCTCACGACGGGGATCTGGGCGGCCGCACGGCTCCCGATCTCGCTGGAGAACGACCGGGCAGCCCTGGAGATGGCCCTGTCGCGGGTTTGCAACCCCCCGAAGGTCCGGATGGCCTATATCGCCAATACGCTCTTTCTGGAGACCTTCTGGGCTTCTGAGGCCCTCCTTCCGGAACTGAAGGACAAGGGGGCGATCGTGGCGGATGTCCCCCCGGTGGAGCTTCGCTTCACCGATGAGGGACGGATCTTCCCCTTCCCCGCTGACGGCCATACCAGCACCGGCGGAAAGCAGGGCCATTGCGATTGATTGGTCAAAGGCCGGTCCCAACGCCCCAACCCAGGCAAAAGAGCCCCCCGGAAATTCCGGGGGGCTCTTTTTTCGTTACTGTATCGCTTTTTCCTTCCGGCAACAAGCGGGGATCAGGCCGTCTCCGGTCTTTTAAGGCCGGTGACGATCTGGGAGCGGATCATCCGGGGCAGCATCA
>CAYOGU010000005.1:0-28911 GCA_964403345.1 uncultured Syntrophus sp.
GCGATGAACTGACGGATTGTCCCCACCAGGTCCACCAGCCGGTAATCCCCCTCGTAGAGCTTGCTTTCGATCCTGGCGAGGTTGAGGATGCCGTTGATGTTGGTCGAGAGCCGTTCCGTGTCGTTGAGCATGAAGCCGAGGTATTTGAGCTGCTCCTCCCGGGGGAGGTCGTGTTTGGCGAAGGTCTCCAGGTAGAGTTTCAGGGACGTCACGGGGGTCTTGAGTTCGTGGGTGAAGTTGTTGATGAAGGTGTGCTGGAGACGGTAGAGCTGCAGCGTCTTGAGGTTGTAGATGAAGATGATGAGGATCCCGGCCAGGATGAGGCCGACCAGGAGCGAGAGGACCAGGATCACGAGCCAGGTCTGCGCCTCGAAAAACTGGTTCGCATCGAGCCGGTATCTGCTGATGACCGATTTGAGGCTGGCGCTGACGCTGATGTACCAGTGGATGTACAGGAATAGGGAGATCACCAGGGCCAGCGTGGAAAGGACGAAGACGAATACGGGATGAATGAACCACTTCGTTTGTTTCATAGGCTCTTTCGGACGGCCGGGGTTTGAACGGCCGTTTCCCTTCGACGCGGGGTCCTGAACCCGAGGGGTTATGTAAAACTATTGTAAAACGGAAACTTGGGACTTCCAAACCGGGGCGTTCTCCACTATATGGTGCCCCGATGCATCCCATCACGGCCCTAAAGGAGCGTCCCATGAAAGGTCAGACCCAGCCCGTCCACCCCCTCGGAACCCGCGCCCGCATCCTGCTGAGCAGCGTCTTCGGCCCCTACGCCAGGGACGACGAATACGGCAGCCGCCGGATCAATCCGATGGAACTCTACCAGAATCAGGTGACCCGTGTCCAGGGCGGATTCTCCCTCAGGATGTTCCACCGCTCCTTCGGACTGATGATGATCCAGCACAACATCGACGCCCCCTGCACCCTCCTGGATTTCCCGAGCCTGGAGGGGTTCGAGGAGGAGATGATCCGCCATGACTACGACGTCGTCGGAATCGGCGCCATCCTCCCGAACATCGGCAAGGTCCGGAAGATGTGCGAGCTGATCCGCCGGCACAGGCCCTCCGCGACGATCGTGATCGGCGGCCACATCAGCAACAAGGAGGGGATCGAGAAGCTGATCGACGCGGACCTGATCGTTCGCGGCGAGGGGATCCGCTGGTTCCAGCGCTACCTGGGGCAGGACGACCGGGCTCCCATCAAGCATCCTCCCGCCATTTCAGGGTTCGGCGGGAGGATGATGGGGATCGACCTCGGCAGCCGGCCGGGCGGGACCGCCGCGATCCTGATCCCCTCGGTGGGCTGCCCGATGGGCTGCAACTTCTGCTCCACCTCCGCCCTCTTCGGAGGCAAGGGCCGGTTTGTCAACTTTTACGAGACCGGCGAGGAGCTTTATTCCGTCATGTGCGAACTCGAGGCCAAGCTCAAGGTCAAATCCTTTTTCACCCTGGACGAGAACTTCCTCCTCCACAGGAAGCGGGCGCTCAGGCTCCTGGAACTGATGGAGGCCGGCGGCAAGCGCTGGGCCATCTATGTGTTCAGCTCCGCGCGGGTCCTGAAGTCCTATTCCATCGATCAACTGGTGAGGCTGGGGGTCGCCTGGGTGTGGATGGGGCTGGAAGGGGAGCGAAGCGCCTACGACAAGCTCCAGGGCGTCGACACGCGCGCCCTGGTCGAACTCCTGCAGTCCCACGGCATCCGGGTCCTGGGGTCGTCGATCATCGGCCTGGAGGACCATCGGCCGGAATCGATGGACGCCATCATCGATTACGCCGTGTCCCACGAGACGGTCTTCCACCAGTTCATGCTCTATACGCCCATCCCGGGAACGCCCCTGTACGAAAAGCACAGGCAGGACGGTTCGCTCCTGCCGGACGAGGCCTTCCCACTGGCCGATACGCACGGACAGTACCGCTTCAACTTCCGCCATCCCCACATCAAGGACGGGCGGGAAGAGGGCTACCTCCTGGAGGCCTTCCAGCGCGATTTCACGCGCAACGGCCCCAGCCTCCTTCGGTTGATCCGCGTGCTCCTCAACGGCTGGCAGCGGTACCGCGACGACCCCCGCCGTCGGGTCCGGGAGCGGGTCGCCTGGGAGGTCTTCCCCCTGCGGACCACCTACGCCGGCGCCGTCTGGGCGATCCGGAAGTGGTACCGCAACGACCCGCGTCTGAGGGAAAAGGCGGACGGGCTTCTGAGGGACATCGGCCGGGAATTCGGATGGCTGACTAGGCTGGTCGCCCCCGTGATCGGCCTGTACGCTTATCACATGCTGAAGCGCGAGGAGGAGCGTCTTGCCGCCGGGTGGACCTACGAGCCGGAGTCGTTCCGGGAATCCAATCCCCAGGCCGTGGCGCTGGAATCCCTGCAGAAGGCCGGTGCGGGGAAGGAGGAGCGGGTCGCCGTTTCCGCGGGCGAGCCGGTGCAGACCTTCAGCCGGTAGGAAGCCGGCCCGAAGGCCCGGAGGAGGGGGCTCGGGAACGGCCCCCTCCGGAGAAAAATTCTGCTTATCTGATTATCTGAGATAGGCGGGCAGCTCTTCCGGCGACTTGCCCTTGAAACTGCAGGGGGCGCCGCAGGTCTTGCAGGGTCCTTTCGCGGCGGGCAGCGGAGGTTCCCCCTTGATGCCCTCGATCATGTCGACGCATCCGTTGACGTCCTCGTCTTCGCCTTCCACGACCAGGGTCACGGATCCCTCCGCCCCTCCCCATCCGCCCGAGGCGTAATGAACGGCCTTCAGGCCGAAGAGGATGTCGATCGCCTCGATTTCCGTGATGACCCGGCCGTCTGCGACGCAGGCCATGCCGACCCGGCAGCCGACGGTCCTCCCCAGCGCCGTCTTGCCGCCGTAACGGGCCGCTTCTTCCACGGAGGGGATGAGTTTTTCGAGGCCGACCGGGTAGATCGTCTCAACGCCCTGCGCCTTGAGGGCCATATAGAACTGCCCCATCGTCCCTCCGCCGGGGCCGGCCATGAGGACGCCGACGTTGCCGAAGGGATCCACGGCATTGGCCCCCTTGATCATGATGTCGCCGTGCGTCATCTTGTCGATGACCGAACCGGGCTCCACGGCCTGAACCTGCCCCTGCTGGAAGGTGACCGGCTTGTTCCTCAGGTCCTGTCCGAGGACGCACAGGACCCCTTTGATGATCTGGCCTGCGACGTACCGCTCCTTGTCCATGGGGCTCTTCATGAGCTCTTCCAGGACGAAGGCGTTGGTGGAACCGCGGCCGACGACGAGATAACCGCACTCCTTGGCACGCTGCACTTCGGGCAGCGATGCCACCGCTTTGCCGAGAAGCCTCTTCGACTCCGATGACGTCAGGGTGAACAGCGCCTGCATGATGACCGAACCTCCTTTTATTGAAAATAGGTTGATTGTACGCGCCGCCCGTGACCGCTTTCCGGAGAACCGGACGGGGGGCGCTCCCGGAGAACCGGATCAGCCCTCCTGGACGGCATAGGAGAGGATCCGCCCCCGATCCACGACCTTGGCGTTGACGATCTTCTTCTGGCCCGCGTCGTCCAGGTAGACCACCTTGCCGATCCCGGCGTTGAAGATCATCCGCCAGCACATGAAGCAGGGCATGCCGTTGCGCGGCTTCCCGTCTTGGATTCCGAAGATGTAGAGGGTGGCGTCGTTCATGAGGTCGAAACTGGCCCGGATGATCGCATTGGCCTCTGCATGGACGGAATGGCAGATCTCGTAGTGCTCCCCGCTGGGGATATGGAGCTTCTCCCGGACGCAATCCCCTCTTTCCAGGCAGCTCTTGACGCCGGAGGCCGCGCCGTTGTAGCCGGTGCCGATGACCGTATGGTCCTTGACGAGGACCGCCCCGAACTGGGCGCGCAGACAGGTCGAGCGGAGGCAGGCGGTTTCAGCCATCTTCAGGAAGTAGTCGTCCCACGAGAGTCTCATCGATATTCACCTCAGCTTTGACAGGGTTGGGGCCGTTCCGTTCCTCCTTCGGGGTCTCGGAGCGGGGCCAGCGGCACTATGACTCAGGAGGCCCTTTTTGTCAATCGCCGCGATAGGGGGATAGCCCCGCGTCTGGGGGATGGGGTCCGGGCGCTCATGCATCTTTTTCGACCCTGCGGCGTCTCGCTCCGCTGCACCGGAAAACTCGCGGCTTGCAGCCGCTCAGACAGTTGCCGCTGCGGCCGCTGCGCTTCGACGGCAGGAGGCCCCGAAAAACCTTCAAATCGCGCCCTCAAAATCCATCCCCCAGGCACGGGGCAGGGGTCATAACAAGGATCGGAAACAAGGGAATGGCAATCCGCTGGCTTGACAGCCGGACGGTCGCAGTTGACTTTTTGGCCAAGTATAAGTAACTTGCGCTATCGATCCAGATGGATTCATGAAGCTGGGGCCGAAGATGGTGCTAGACCACATCACGGGCAGGTTCGAAAGACAGGAACATGCCGTCCTGTCGCGATTGAACTGGCTGATCCTCGCCAGGATCGGCATCGTCACCTTTCTCCTGGGCCTGGCCACCTTCATCGAAGTCATGGGCATGGAGTCCCTCTCGGCCATCTCCGCGCCCATCCTTTTCAGGATCATCATCCTGACCTACGGCCTGTCGATCCTCTATGTCTTCCTCAAGGATTATCTCCGGAACCTTTCCCTGAACGTCTATATCCAGAGCATCGGCGATCTGGCGCTGGTGACGGCCGTGATCTACGCGACGGGAGGGATCCACAGCATCTATTCCATCTTCTATCCCCTGGTCATCATCTATTCGGTTCTCTTCCTCGAACGGAAGGGGGGATACATCATTGCGTCCGTCGCCGGGGTCTTTTACGGCATCTTCGCAACCCTGGAACTCAACGGGATGCTGGTTCCCATCTTTCCGATCTTCATCTACGAGAGTCCCTTGGCGGCCGGGGCCGCCGTCACGCGAATCCTGACCCATCTCTTTTCGTTCTATCTGATCGCCTATCTGGCGAGCTTCCTCGTGGAGCGGGAAAAGAAGGTCCGAGCCCTCCTGGCCGAGAAGCAGGACGCATTCGAACAGCTCGACCTCCTCCATCAGAGCATCATCGAATCGGTGGACTCCGGGATCCTGACCGTCGATCTCAACGGAAAGATCAAGACGATGAACCGGGCTGCGGCCGAAATCACCGGCATCCCCTTCCAGGAGGTGGAAAACCAGGACTATGCCTCGATCTTTGGCGGATTTCCATCCGTCAATCTGGACAGGCACAACGGGCAGAACGGAAACGGGGCCAGGACCCAGTTTGAAATTGCCTTCCTCGCCAGGGACCATCGATCCCTGGTCCTCGCCTGTTCCGTATCGCCCCTGCGGGACCACCGCGGCACAAGGATCGGGAGCATCGTCATCTTCCATGACATGACCGAGATCAACGAGATGAAGGCGTCCCTGGAGAAGAGCCGCAGGCTGGCTTTCATCGGCGAGATGGCGGCGAGCCTGGCGCACGAGATCCGGAATCCCCTGGCCTCGATCGGGGGCTCGATCCAGTTGCTCCAGCGTGACGCCCCCCAGAGCCCGACCCACGAGCGCCTGATGCAGATCATCCTCCGGGGCAAGGACCAGCTCGAAAACTTCCTCAAGGATTTCCTTATGATGGCAAGACCCGTCCCGGGAGCCAAGGAGATCCTGGACATCCGCGAGGTCATCCAGGATGTCGTGGACTCCCTTCGATGCACCGAGGATTGGTCCGAATCGATCGAGGCGTCCCTCGTCCTGGGGGACTCTCCGCTGACCCTTCAGGCCAACAAGGGCGAGATCCGCCAGGTCGTCTGGAACGTGGTCCTCAACGCCGTTCAGGCCATGCCCGGAGGCGGGACCCTGAGCGTGAAAGCGGCCCCATTCCGCTTGGAGAAAAGGGAGGGGGTGGAAGTCCATGTGGAAGATACGGGATGCGGGATCGCCGCCGAAGACCTGGAGCGGGTCTTTGAACCCTTCTACACCAAGCGGCGCAGGGGGACCGGATTGGGGCTTGCGGTGGTCAACCGGATCGTGGAAGGATATGACGGCAGGGTCTTCATGGCCAGCGAATTCGGAAGGGGAACGACGTGCAAGGTGTGGTTCCCCGGCCGGGGGTCCGATTCCGCGGAATCCATCGATGCTCGGCCGGCAAAAGGGGAGGGGACATGACGAAGATCCTTGTGGTGGACGACGACCAGGGGATGAGGGAATTCCTGGAGATCATGCTGACCCAGGAGGGATACGGGGTGACGACCGCCGACAATGCGGAAAAGGCCCTGGGGCGGTTCCGGAAGGAGGCGTTCGACCTGGTCATCACCGATCTCAAGATGCCGAAGATCGACGGCATCGATTTCCTCCGGGAGATCAAGGACCTTTCCCCCGAGACCCAGGTGATCCTCATCACGGCCTATGCGTCCGGCGAAACGGCCGTGAACGCCATGAAGGAAGGGGCCTTCGACTACCTGGAGAAGGATTTCAAGATCGAGGATCTCAAGGCGGTCATCCGGAACGCCCTGAACAAGAGGACGGAGAGGAAGGACGACGCCACCTTTCTCCGGGAGGTGGGGGAGGCCGTCCGCTTCGGCCCCATGATCGGCAGGAGCCGGGACATGCTCAAGGTCTATGCCACGATCAAGAAGGTGGCCGACACGCCGGCGAACGTCCTCATCCTGGGGGAAAGCGGCACCGGCAAGGAACTGGTGGCCGAGGCGATCCATGAAAACAGCTCCAGGCGGGCGATGCCCTTCCAGGTCATCAACTGCGGCGGCATCCCCGAGAACCTGCTGGAGAGCGAGCTCTTCGGCTACGTCAAGGGCGCCTTCACCGGGGCCTACGCGGACAAGGCGGGATTGATCGAGATCGCCCGGGGCGGGACCATCTTCCTGGACGAGGTCGCCGAGCTTCCCCCGCTCCTGCAGGTCAAAGTCTTGAGGATGGTCCAGGAAAAAACATTCCGCCGCATCGGGGGCGTCTCGGACGAGTGCGTGGATGTCCGCATCATATCGGCCACGAACCGGGATCTGGTGGACCATGTCAAGAAGGGGGTGTTCCGCGAAGACCTCTACTACCGCCTGAACGTCATCCCCATCCACCTGCCGCCGCTGCGGGAGCGGAAGGAGGATATCCCCATCCTGACCGAGTTCTTCATCGAGAAATATTCCAGGGAATTCAACAAGGAGATCAAGACCATCTCCTCCTACGCCCTGGAGCTGCTGATGCAATACCCCTTTCCCGGGAACGTCCGGGAGCTGGAGAACATCATCGAGCGGAGCATCGCCCTGGAAACGTCCAACATCATCCTGCCGGAGAACCTCAATCTCTCCCAGAACCTGCCCAGGGGCGAGGAGGAATTGCCGAAGGACCTTCCGGACGGGGGGATCAACCTCAACGGGGAACTGGCGAAATTCGAGAAGGCCCTGATCGAGAAGGCCCTCCTCAAGGCCAGCGGGTCCAAGACCCGGGCGGCGGAGCTTTTGGGCATCAGCTACGACTCCCTTCATTACCGGATCGACAAGCTGGGGATCGGGACCTAGGGGGAGCGTTCCGGTCCGTATTGACAAAAGGGACTCCATCCGTTAAGAATTCCCTCGACATGGCATCGGCCCATCGTCCGGAGGCGACATGATACTCGATTTCAAAGGCAAAACCCCCCGCGTGGACCCGTCCGTGTTCATCGCCGAGAACGCCATGGTCATCGGGGACGTGGAGATCGGACCGGGGTCCAACGTCTGGTTCTTCAGCCTGATCCGGGGGGACGTCCATTACATCCGCATCGGGGCCAGATGCAACATCCAGGATGCTTGCATCCTCCATGTGGCCAGGGGCAGATTCCCCCTGATCCTTGAGGACGACGTGGTGCTGGGGCACCGGGTGACGGTGCACGGCTGCCGGGTCGGAAGGGGGGCCCTGATCGGGATCGGCGCCACGGTCCTCAGCGGGGCCACCGTCGGCGAGGAGGCGATCGTCGGCGCCGGGTCGGTCGTCACCCAGGGCGCCTCCATCCCTCCGAGGACGCTGGCCCTGGGGGCGCCGGCAAGGGTCGAGCGGGAGCTGTCGGAGAAGGATTTCGCCATGATCCGCCAGACCCGCGAGAGCTACCAGGAACTGATGAAGATCTATGGGAAATGAAGGCCGTTGCCGACCCATGAACGAGGTAATGGATATATGGAATCTCCGATACGTCTTTCCCGGGGAGACAAGCCCGAGGCGCTGCATCGCCTCCTGACGGGCATCGAAAGCCCGTTCAAGCCCGGCGATAAAGTGGGAATCAAGATCCACTGGGGGGAGAAGGGGAACAGGAGCTTCCTGAACCCGCACTATACCGCCGAGGTCGTCCGCTGGCTCCTGGAAAAGGGGGCGAAGCCCTTTGTCTTCGACACGACGGTCCTGTATTCCGGAGGGCGCCGGACGGGCGAGGACAGCCTGAAAACGGCCGCCGGGAACGGCTTCACCGAATCCGCCCTCGGCTGCCCGATCCTGATCGGGGACGGGTTGGACGGGCGCGCCGTGGTGGAGATCGCGGCCGGCTATCGCCATTTCCGCACGGTCCAGGTCGCCGACGTCATCCAGCGCGCCGACGGGTTCGTGATCCTGTCGCACTTCAAGGGCCATCTGGGGGCCGGGTTCGGCGGCGCGATCAAGAACCTCTCCATGGGGTTCGCCTCACGGGCTCACAAGCAGCGGATGCACGCCGACGCCCATCCGATCCTGGGCCGGCGGGAAAAATGCAACCGTTGCGGCCTCTGCGCCGAGATATGCCCGGCGAAGGCGATCCAGCCCCCCTCGGAGTCGTCGCCTCCGGCCTTCAACCTGAAGAAGTGCATCGGCTGCGCCGAGTGCATCGCCCTGTGCCCGAAGGCCGCCCTCAAGGTCTTCTGGGATACGGACATGAAGGTTTTTCAGGAGAGGCTGGTGGAGACGGCGGCGGCCGTATGGCGGGTGATCGGCGGGAAATCCCTGGTCGTCAACGCCCTGGTGAAGGTCACGTCGGAGTGCGACTGCATGCCGGGGAAGCACCCGGCCATCGCAGACGACGTGGGATTCCTCTGCGGAACCCATCCCGTGGCGGTCGATGCGGAATCGATCCGCCTGATCGGGGAGGCCCCTTTCGACAAGGCCCACCCCGATGTCCCCTGGAGACGGCAGTTCGAGTACGCCCGAAAGATCGGTTTCAGCGAGGGGGCGTGATTCGGCAGCCGGGACGATGGACCGGCACCGGCGCCGGACGGGGTCCCGCGTCGCCTGTCGGGATGACGACAGGAACGGGACAGGGGAACCGAGGACGATGATCGACTACGAAGGCGAACTCAACCCGGAGCAGCTCCGGGTGGTCATGGAGGACGGCGGCCCGCTCCTGGTGATCGCCGGCGCGGGAAGCGGCAAGACGCGGACCCTGACGTACCGGGTGGCCCGCCTCATCGAGACGGGGGTGCCGCCAGAACGGATCCTGCTGGCCACCTTCACCAACAAGGCGGCCCGTTCCATGCTCGGCCGCGCGGAGACCCTGATCGGAAAGGGGATCGACGGCCTCTGGGGGGGGACCTTCCATCACTGCGCCCATCGGACCCTCCGGGCGCACGGTCCCCTGCTGGGCTATACCAGGCATTTCACCATCGCCGACGCCGAGGATTCCCGGCAACTGGTCAATGACTGCATCGCCCAGACCGGCGTGGACGCCAAGATCGACAAGTTCCCCCGGGGCGAGGTCATCGCCGAGATGGTCAGCCTCGCCGTCAATACGGAGCTCCCCCTGCCGGACGTGATCGCCGGCCGGTTCCCCTTCTTCTCCCACCGGGCCGAGGAGATCATGGCCGTGGCCTCCCTTTACCGCGAGCGCAAGCGGTCGCTCGACACCATGGATTTCGACGACCTCCTCTTCAACTGGCGGGAGCTCCTGCGCCAGTTCCCGGAAGTCCGGGCCGCCTATGCCGGCCGTTTCCTGCAGATCCTGGTCGACGAGTACCAGGACACGAACCGTCTGCAGGCCGATATCATCGACCTGATCGCCTCGCAGCACCGAAACCTGATGGTCGTGGGAGACGACTCCCAGAGCATCTACTCCTTCCGAGGCGCCAATTGCGAGAACATCCTGAGATTTCCGGAACGCTATCCGGACTGCCGGATGTTCAAGCTCGAAACCAACTATCGCAGCACGCCCGAGATCCTCCATCTGGCCAACCTGAGCATCACCAACAACGAGAACCAGTTCCAGAAGACCCTCCGGGCCGTCAGGGGGCAGGGGATACGGCCCGTCCTCGTGCCGGCCCGCAATGTTCTGCAGCAGGCCGACTTCGTCGCCCAAAGGATCCTCGAACTCCACCGCAGCGGAATCCCCCTCGGGGAAACGGCCGTCCTGTACCGCGCCCACTACCACTCCATGGAGGTCCAGATGGAGCTGACCCGGCGGGGCATCCCCTTCGAGATCCGCTCCGGGATCCGTTTCTTCGACCAGGCGCACATCAAGGACGTGACGGCCTACCTGCGCATCCTGGCCAACCCGCGGGACGAGCTCGCTTGGAAAAGGGCGCTGGGTCTCTATCCGAAGGTCGGCCGGGTCACGGCCGACAAGGTCTGGCGCTACCTGTCGGGGCATCCCGATCCCCTCGAAGCCGCGCTCGCCGAGAAGTTCAGGGGATGCGCGGGGAAATCGGCGGCTCCGGGACTCGGACGGTTCCAGGAGACGTTCGGCCGGATCTGTCCGGCCGCCGGGACGGACACCCCGTCCGTCCTGATCGACCGCGTCCTGCAGGGCGGGTATCGCGATCTTCTGCGGGAGCGTTACGGGGATTCGGGAAACCGCGAGGAGGATCTCTCGCAGCTGGCCAATTTCTCAACCCGTTTCGATTCGCTCGAATCCTTCCTGAGCGAACTGGCCCTGCTGACCGGGATCACGGAGGAGGACCCCCGGCAGGAGGACGCCCGGGAACGGGTGATCCTCTCGTCCATCCATCAGGCCAAGGGGCTGGAGTGGACGGCGGTTTTCCTGATCTGGTGCAGCGAGGGGATGCTGCCCCTGGCGCGGGCTCTGAAGGAACCGTCCGGGGAAGAGGAGGAGCGGCGGCTCTTTTACGTCGCGGCCACCCGGGCCAAAGACCACCTCTACCTCTGCTATCCGTTGACGGATTACGCGCGGGGGATGGGGAACCTTCCCGTGAGCCCGTCCCGGTTCATCCAGGAGCTTGC
Organism: uncultured Syntrophus sp.; assembly: GCA_964403345.1. Taxonomy (GTDB): domain Bacteria; phylum Desulfobacterota; class Syntrophia; order Syntrophales; family UBA5619; genus JAKAFS01. The sequence goes on from CAYOGU010000005.1 coordinate 11,145, forward strand.
CCCCTATTCGGCCCGGTCCAAGGACCGTCCCTACGACCAATGGCTCGTCGACGAAGGGGATTAAAAAAGGGCGTTGCCTAAAGGCAACGCCTAAAGGCAACGCCTAAAGGCAACGCCCTCCGTCGAAACCGTTTACAGCCAATGATCCGACTTTGACTTCGCCTCGTATTCCCCCCGCAGGGCGATCTGCGTGGCCTCGGCGATGTCCTCCGCCCGCTTGACCCAATCCTCGAACTTGATGTCGACGCCGAAGATCCCCACCATCTCGTCCTTTTCGTCCATGATCGGCGACGAGACGGTGATGCACAGGGCTCCCGTCATCTTGGAGATGTAGAATTCGGTCACGTGGATCTTGCCGGACTGGAGCGGCTTGATGAACCATTCGCGGTCCGACTGGTCCGTGCCGATCCCGTAGTTCTCGAACTTGGCCCGGTCGCCGATGTTGGTGATGTTCCGGGTCGTCTTGCGCCCGTTCATGTCCACCACGTAGGCGAACTGGATGGAGGGATTCTCCTCGATGAACTGCTGCATCACCGGTTCCTGGAGCTCGGGTTTCATGGTCTTCATGTCCGGATGCTCGATGACCTTCTTGACGACCGACACGGCCGCCTGGGCCGCCGTGAACTTGATCTTCTCCAGGTCGGACATGAACAGCTCCGGGAGATACTTCTTGACCCTCTTTTCGAGCTCCTCGTTCGAGATGCTCGTCATGCGACCGCCCTCGTACTGCTCGGTGATCCACTTGTGGATCTTCGAAACGCCGGGATGGCGCTTGTCCACGGCATTGTCGCCGGTCAGCCCGAGATGGGCGTTGATCCAGAAGGCGATTCCCGCCTTTCCCGACTTGTCCGTGACCATCGGGACGATCGGGCGCTTGAGGATCTTCGTCGTGTCGAAGATGTTGTAGATCTCCTCGCACTTGATCAGCCCGTCCACATGGACCCCCGCCCGGGTCACGTTGAAGTCGGCCCCGATGAAGGGGAAGTTCGCGGGAATCCGGATGCCGATCTCCCGTTCGAAGTAGCGGGCGATGTCGGTGATGACTGTCGTGTCGATTCCGTTGGTTTCGCCCTTCAGGCCGATGTACTCGATGATCAGCCCCTCCAAGGGAGGGTTGCCGGTCCTCTCCCCGAGGCCCAGCAGGGTCGTGTTGGCGGCGCTGCAGCCGTAAAGCCAGGCGGTCGCGGCGTTGATCATGGCCTTGTGGAAATCGTTGTGGCCGTGCCACTCCAGGAGATGGCCGGGGACCCCCGCATCCTCGATGAAGGCGCGGACCATCTTGTCGACGCTCCGGGGGAGGGCCGCGCCGGGGTAGGTCACCCCGTACCCCATCGTGTCGCAGAGCCGGATCTTGATGTCGGTCCCGCTTTCCTCCCGGAGCTTCATTAGCTCGATGGCGAAGGGGATGCAGAAGCCGTAGATGTCGCCCCGGGTGACGTCCTCGAAATGGCAGCGGGGCCGGATTCCCGCGTCCAGGATGGAGCGGACGATCCCCAGATAGTCCTCCAGCGCTTGGCGCCGGGTCTTCCCGAGCTTCAGGAAGATATGGTAATCGGAGACGGAGGTGAGGATGCCGGTCTCCTTCAGCCCGGCCTGCTTGACCAGGGGGACATCGTCCGCGCTGGCCCGGATCCAGCCGGTGATCTCCGGATAGCGGAAACCGAGGTCCTGGCATCGTTTCACCGCGTCCCGGTCCTTGGCGCTGTACAGGAAGAACTCGGACTGGCGGATCACGCCGTTGGGTCCCCCCAGGCGGCTCATCAGCGTATAGAGGTCGACGATCTGCTCGACCGTATAGGGCGGCCGGGCCTGCTGCCCGTCCCGGAAGGTGGTGTCGGTGATGAAGATGTCCTCGGCCGGGTTGATCGAGATGATCCGATGGTCGAAATCGATGCGGCACACCTGGTCATAGGGAAAGACGTCCTTCTGGAGGTTGGGCTGATCCACGTCCTTGAGATCGAACTTCCAGAAATTCGTGTGCTCATGATCCAATACCTTCTTGTCCTTGTTCCATCTTGCCATTGGCCTGTCCCCCCATGAAGAAATGAAAATTCCCCGTAAAATAAAAAAGGGCACTGGAAATAGCCTGTGCCCTCGCTGCCCCTATTCCGGATCGGTTCACCCGGATGTCGAAAGAGTTCGCGACGGCGGCGCCTCACGGGCGGCCTCGCGCTTGGGCTGCCGGACGGTTTGTTCCAGCATTTCAGTCCCGGATACTTCTCTTCCGCAATCCGTCGTCATCTTCTTCGTCCGTCTCATTCCCGGATTTGTTTCACAAAACCAGATCATGGCCGCAAGGATAAGGGCATAATCCGGTCTTGTCAATAAAAATGTTCAGGTCACGATCTTGAGGGAAAGCTCCATCAACTGCTCCATGCTGACCGGCGACGGGGCGTCCGTGAGCAGGCACGTGGCCTTCTGGGTCTTGGGGAAGGCGATCACGTCGCGGATCGATTCGGCCCCGGTCATCAGCATGACCATCCGGTCGAGCCCGAAGGCGATCCCCCCGTGGGGCGGGGTCCCGTACTCCAGGGCGTCCAGGAGGAAGCCGAACTTGGTGCGGGCCTCCTCGTCGCCGAACCCGAGCGCCTTGAAGATCATGGCCTGGACCTCCTGGCGGTGGATCCGGATGCTGCCGCCCCCGATCTCCGATCCGTTCAGGACCAGGTCGTAGGCGCGGGCGCGGACCTTGCCCAGGTCGGACTGGAGGAAGGGAAGGTCCTCCATGGCCGGAGAGGTGAAGGGGTGATGGGTGGAAACGAACCGCTTCTCCGTCTCGCTGTATTCGAAGAGGGGGAATTCCGTCACCCAGGTGAAGGCCAGGGCGGCCGGGTCGATCATGTTGAGCTTTTTCGCCAGATGGATGCGGAGGTTTCCCAGGGAGTCGGAAACGACCTTCGGCGAATCGGCGACGAAGAGGATCGCGTCCCCGTCGCGGGCCTGCATGTTTTCGTTGACGGCCCGCACCTCGTCGGCCGTGAGGAACTTGAAGATGGGCGAGGTCCAGCCGTCGGGGATGACCCTGGCCCAGGCCAGCCCTCCCGCGCCGTACTGGGCCACGAAATCCTTGAGCTCGTCCAGGTCTTTCCTCGAAAGGCGGGTCCCGTCCTCGACGCGGATCGCCTTGACCACGCCGCCCGCGGCGGCGATCTCGGCGAAGAGCTTGAAGCCCGACTTCCCGAGAATCGGCGTGAGGTCCCTGATTTCGAGGCCGAAACGCATGTCGGGGCTGTCCTTTCCGAAACGGCTCATGGCGTCGCGGTAGGCGATGCGCGGGAAGGGAAGGGGAAGCTCCTTCCCAAGGCAGGACCGGAACAGGTGGGCCACCATCCGCTCCATGATCCCGATGATGTCCTCCTCGGTGACGAAGGACATCTCCACGTCGATCTGGGTGAACTCCGGCTGCCGGTCCGCGCGGAGGTCCTCGTCGCGGAAGCACTTGACGATCTGGAAGTAGCGGTCGAAGCCCGACACCATCAGGAGCTGCTTGAAGATCTGCGGAGACTGGGGCAGGGCGTAGAACATCCCCTGGTTGACGCGGCTCGGGACGAGATAGTCCCTTGCGCCCTCGGGGGTGCTCTTCGTCAGGAAGGGGGTTTCCACCTCGATGAAGCCCTCCCGGTGGAAATACTCGCGCGTCGCTGCGGCGACCCGGCTCCTGAGGATCAGGTTCCTCTGGATGTCCGGACGCCGGAGGTCGAGATAGCGGTACTTGAGCCGGACGTTCTCCGAGATCTCCGCCGTACCGTCCAGCACGAAGGGGGGCGTTTTCGCCTCGTTGAGGATTTCGAGATCCAGGGCCATCACCTCGATCTGTCCGGTCCGGATATCCGGGTTCACCATCCCCTCGGGCCTGAGCCGCACCGATCCCCTCACGGCCAGGACGAACTCGGACCGGATCTTGCCCGCCTCCTCGTGGCAGGCGGCGCTGACTTCCGGGTTGAAGACCACCTGAACGAGCCCCTCCCGGTCGCGGAGGTCCACGAAGATCACCCCGCCGTGATCCCGCCTCCGGTGGGTCCATCCCATCAGGACCACTTCCTGGCCGGCATGGCCGGCGTTCAGATCCCCACAGTAATGGGTCCGCTTGCGGATCGTCATGAAATCAGACAAGTCTCTTACCTCGCTAGCTTCAAAATGGTTTCTTCGATGTCGTCGAGCCCGATCTCTTCCTGGGTGCTCTGGCGCATGTTCCTCAGGACGGCCCGCTTCTCGACGATTTCCTTATCCCCAAGGATCACCGCAAAGGCGCTGTTGAGCCTGTCGGCCCGCTTCATCTGGCTCTTGAGGCTCCTGCCGGTGTAGTCCGTCTCCGCCAGGATCCCCTTCAGCCGGAGCCGGTTGCACAGGAGAAAGGCCTCCTGGAGGGCCTTGTCCCCGAGGGCGGCGACGAACAGGAGCGGCTCCGGGGACGCCTTCCCGTTGGCCTCCGGGATCAGGGAGGCCAGCCGCTCCAGGCCGATGGCGAACCCGATTCCGGAAATGTCCGGCCCTCCCAGGTCCCGCACGAGGTGGTCGTAGCGGCCCCCCCCCAGCACCGCGTTCTGGGCGCCGAGATGCTCGGTCGTCACCTCGAAGGTCGTCCGGGTATAGTAGTCCAGCCCGCGGACCATCTTCGGGTTCACCCGGTAGGCGACCTGAAATTGATCCAGGTTCCGCTGGAGCGTCTCGAAATGCCGGCGGCAGTCGTCGCAGACGAAGTCGGTCATCCGCGGGGCCTGGGCCATGACCTCCCGGCAGGGTTCCACCTTGCAGTCGAAGATCCGGAGCGGATTGACGGAAAGCCGGCGACGGCAGTCCCCGCAAAGCTCCTCCTCGCGGCCGCGGAGGAACGAGACGATGGCCTCGCGGAAGCCGGGCCTGCATTTCTCGCAGCCCAGGGAGTTGATTTCGAGGTTCAGGCTGGACAGCCCGACGCTGCGCAGGAAATGGATCACCATCACCAGGAGCTCGGCATCGATGTGCGGGTCGTCCGGCCCGAGGATCTCGACGTCGATCTGGTGGAACTGCCGGTAGCGCCCCTTCTGCGGCCTCTCCCTGCGGAACATGGGGCCGACGGCGAAGAGCTTGGTCACCTGTTCCGATGCGTGCAGGGCATGCTCGACGTAGGCGCGGATCACCGAGGCGGTCGCCTCGGGCCGGAGGGTCAGGGATTCCTCTCCCCGGTCGGTGAAGGTGTACATCTCTTTCTCGACGATGTCGGTGGACTCGCCGATGCCGCGGCGGAAGAGCTCGGTCTTTTCCAGGATCGGGATGCGGATTTCCCTGAATCCGAAGGCACTGAAGACGTCGTGGGCCTTGCCCTCGATGTAGCGCCATTTGTCCGTTTCCGGAGGGAGGATGTCCTTGAAGCCGCGGACAGCCGTGATGATCTCCATCGTCTGAGCCGATCCTTTCCAAGACAGATTCGTTCAAGGGAATTCCGTTAACATATCAATGGCCCAAACGCAACAGAATTTGAGCCGGATGGCGAGTCGGGTTGCCCTGTGTCGGATGGATTTCCGGCGCTCATGAATCTTTTTCGACCTTGCAGCGTCTCGCTCCGCCGCACCGGCAAAAATTAGCGGCGCTTCGCTCCGCTGACTCTGCGAGTTCGCTCCTGGCGGCGCTCAGACAGTTGCCGCTACGGACGCTCCGCTTCGACGGCAGGAGGCCCCGAAAAACCTTCAAATCGCGCCCTAAAAATCCATCCTCCCGGCACAGGGCAGGGATTATAAAAGGGCGCCCACCTTCAGGTCCCTGCCGTCGGTTTCGATATGGACCGCGCCGTCGCGGTCCGTCCGGAAAACGCAGATGCCCATCGACTCGAGCCTGCCGAGGAGATCCGGGTGGGGGTCCCGGAAGGCGTTGTCCCGGCCGCAACTGATCACCGCCGCCCCGGGTGCGACCCGCTCCAGGAAGGGGAGGGTGCCGGAGCGGGCGCTGCCGTGATGGGGGACGAAAAGGACGTCGCTCCTAAGGGGGATCCCCGAGAGGACCAGCCGCCCTTCGGTCCTTTCCGTGATGTCTCCGGGCAGGAGGAACGTCCTGCGGCCGAAGGACAGCTTCATGACCAGGGAGCCGTCGTTGAGGTCGGCCACGGCGTTCGGGCGCCTGCCTTCCGGCTTTTCCCCGGCTTCCGCGGAAGGAGGAAGGCCTGGGTCCGGCCGATCCCCGCCCGGATTGAGGACGTCGATCCTCACCCCGGCGATCTCCAGGGGGCCGGTCCGGTCCGAGAGGACCCGGAGGACAATGCCCCGCCTGCGGACGATATCGAGGAAGTCGCCGTACAGGGGGGTGTTGGCCTCCTGGCCGTTGGTCCAGACCTCGCGGACATGGAAATGCTCCAGGATGAAGAGCAGGCCCTGCAGGTGGTCGGGATGCGGATGGGTCAGGACGACCGTGTCGATCCGGCCGATCCGTTCGTGCCAGAGGAAAGGGGCGACCACGGACCGGCCGACGTCGAAGGTGCTGTTGAAAACCCCCCCTCCGTCCACGAGCATCTTCGTGCCGCCGGGGAAGCGGATCAGGGTGGCGCTCCCCTGGCCCACGTCGATGGCGGTCAGGCTGAGCTTTTCCCCGCGGAGATCCTTCCAGGAGGCCTGCGCGCCGCTCAGGATCAGCAGGATCGTCAGGGCGGCGGATGCCGGCCCCCAGAGCCGGGGGAACTTTACTGCCGTCGGGGGGCCGCCGCGGGCGGCGATCCGGCCGTCCATCCAGAAGCCCAGGCAGACCAGCAGGAGGTAGAAGCCCCCGGCTTCCATCCAGGAGGGCGTGGGCACGAAGACCGACGACCAGGGCAGGCTGGCAAGCCGGTCCAGGAGGGACAGGGACAGCCGGACGAGGAATTCGCAGATTCCGATCAGGGCATGGGACAATCCGGCGGAGAGGGGGACGGCGAGGATCAGGGCCATGCACAGGGGGATGGCCGCGACCCCGAGGATGGGAACGAGGACCATGTTCGCCAAAAGCGTAAGGGGCGACAGCCGGTTGAAATAGAACAGGATCAGCGGCAGGGTCCCCAGCGTGGCGCTCAGGGACGCCAGGACGAACAGGATGGTGCCGCGTCCGGCCTTCCGGATTCCGGTCGCCAGCGATCTTTTCGCCGGCCCTCCCTCCGGGACCGGGGTCCGGGCTTCGGAAAGCCAGGGGATCAGGGCCGCGAGCCTCGGGGTCAGGAAGACCAGGAAGGCCACCGCGGCAAAGGAAAGCTGGAAGGAGACGTCCAGGAGGGAATCGGGGCTGATCGTCAGGATCGCGAAGGCCGCCAGGGCGAGGGTGTTGTAGATGTCCCGCTCCCGGCCCAGGATGACGGCCACCATGAAGAGGACCACCATGACGGACGCCCGGACGACGGAGATGCCGCACCCGGCGACGAAGGTGAAAAGGACGACCGTGAGGATCGCCGCGATGGTGGCGACGACGGTTGCGTTCCACCTCAGGAGGACGTATTCGGAGGATTTCAGGATTCTCCAGACGACGAACAGGGTGAAGGCGGCGACGATCACGATGTTGAAGCCCGATATGGCGATGATGTGGGTGGTCCCGGTCTGGTTGAACTTCTCCATCACCGCCCGGGGGATCCCCTTTGAATCCCCCAGGATCATCGCCAGGATGATCTGGCCTTCCGTCCCCGGGGACCGGGCCAGGACGGTTTCCCGGATGCGGTCCCGGAAACGTTCGAGTGCCGTCCTGAAGCCGCCGCCGGCGTTCCTGCGCAGGACGACGTATCCCGATCCGTCGTTGACGGAACCGCGGACGAGGATCCCCCTGAGGAGGAGATAGCGTTCGTAATCGAACGCCCCCGGATTCATGAAATTGTGCGGGACGCGGAGCCTGGACCTGAAGCGGATCCAGTCCCCGTAGCGGAACGGATAGGGATCCCGGACGTTCAAAAGGACGCGGCCGGAAACGCCCTGGTATCGGCCGGAAAGGAGGATCCTCGACGCGCAGACCACCAGTTCCGTCCTGTCCGGGGAAAAGCGGGGGTTTTCGCAGACCGTTCCCTCCACGGTCAGCGGCTCGCGGCCGACGGCGTGCAGGATGTGGTCCCCGGCCGGAGGGGCATAGAGGAGCCGGTTCATCGCCAGCAGCCCCAGGAGGAAAAAGGCGGCCGGCAGGAGCCGCCCGAGCAGTCCGGTCCGCTTCCGGACCGACGCCAGGAGGATCGCGACCAGGACCATGGCCAGGCACAACTGCACGGGAAAATCGGGAATCCGATAAAGGACGCTGCCCGCGATTCCCACCATGAGGGCGATCAGGATCGGGACGATCGGTCTTTGCATTGCCGCGCCGCCACAGGAGTCGGAAGGTTCAGGACGAGGGCCGTTCAACGGTGGAGATGCCCGATCATAGGAACGAAACCGTTCCCTGTCAACATCCCAGTTGTTCCACGGGGCCGGGTGCGGGGATTAAGGATATGATGGATGCGTGAAGGGGCTCTGCCGGCGTGAAGGCCGGCGAGCAAGCGACCCAACCGCCCTCATTTCCCCAGCAGCCTAAGGTGTTCGGGTTCATATTTACTATTGAGATCTTTGTAGGGCGGATTCCCCCTGGCATGCTGCAAACGGATATCTTACCGGATGCCACCGTGGTCGTGCAATCGACTTGCCTCCAAACAGGTGTTCTCCCGTGACCTCAATGTTAACAGATATGCTGCAGGAGTTTTTGATTGAAACGCCCCAAGCGCCGGCAATGGAGGGAACCAGTAAAATCAGGGAATCATTAATAAAATGGTTATTTTCATGGGTTCGTCTCTCTTTTTTCCTGACGGTCTTTATCGGCTGCATTCTCCTGACGATTTTCAGTGAACTTTCTTATTCGTTCATAGTCGTTATCGTTACTCTTGATCACAATCCGTGCCATGTCCCTTATACATCAGAATATGCATAGATAACAACATAATAGTCCGTGAAAGCTTTTTATATGACGTTCACCCATGTCAGCATTTGCCAACATTGTGGTCATGTGCCAACCGAACTCCCCTCGGCCTCCGATGGCCGGGACGCCCAAAGTACGGCAATTTTTTTGATAAAAAGGTATTGACTATCCCCCGACCATATATTAATTCACCCCTAGGACTGGTTGACACGGAAAGACGGGTTTTGGATAAAAAAAAGCTCTATATTCAGACTTTTGGCTGCCAGATGAATGTCCAGGATTCCCAGAAGATGGCAGCCCTGCTGAATGGATCGGGATACGAGACGACGGAGGATCCAAGGGAGGCGGATCTGATCCTCGTCAATACCTGCAGCATCCGGGAGAAGGCGGCCCAGAAGATCTGCAGCCAGCTCGGGCGGTTCCGGGATCTGAAGGAGGCCAATCCCCATCTGCTGATCGGGGTGGGAGGTTGCCTGGCGCAGCAGTGGGGGGAGCGCTTCTTCAAGCGGATTCCGCATCTCGATTTCGTTTTCGGGACGCATCAGATCCACCGGCTTCCCGAGATGGTCGGCGACCTGGAGCAGAAGGGGGGGCGGGCGGTCGAAACCGGCCTGTGCGACCGCGTCGCTTCGCTGGGCATCGTGGCGCGCCCAAACAAAGGGGCCGTGAGCACCTTCGTCACGATCATGCAGGGGTGCAACAATTACTGCGCCTACTGCGTGGTGCCCTCCCTCCGCGGGCCCGAGGAAAGCCGGCCCCTGGACGAGATCGTCCGGGAGGTCCGGATGCTGGCGGCGGAGGGGATCCGGGAGGTCACGCTCCTGGGCCAGAACGTCAATTCATACGGGCAGGCCAACGGAGGAAGGCACGACTTCGCAGACCTGCTGGGCGCCATCGGCGAGGTGGAGGGGATCCGGAGGATCCGCTTCACGACGTCCCACCCGAAGGATTTGTCGCCGAAACTTATAGAATCGTTCGGGAAGGTGCCATCGCTCTGCGAACATATCCACCTGCCGGTCCAGTCGGGGTCCGACCGGGTGCTGGGGTTGATGAACCGGAGGTATCGGGTGGAGGAATACCTTGCGAAGGTGGCGGCCCTGCGGGCGGCCTGCCCGGACATCGCCATCACGTCCGACGTGATCGTCGGATTCCCGGGGGAGCGGGAGGAGGATTTTCAAGCCACCCTGGCCCTGATGCAGCAGGTACGGTTTGACAATCTCTTCTCATTCCAGTATTCAGAGAGAGAGGGAACCGCCGCGGCCGGGATGGCGGACCCCGTCCCCGAGGCGGTGAAACGGGAGCGGCTCGTGACGCTCCAGTCCCTCCAGGCGGAACATACCGGGGAGAAGAACCGCGCCCGCATCGGCCGGACGGAGGAGGTCCTGGTGGAAGGCCCGAGCAAGAACGGGCCGCGGGACATGACGGGGCGGACGCGGGGCAACAGGATCGTCAATTTCCCGGGAGCGGACGGGTCGGTCGGGCAGGTGGTTCGGGTCAGGATCACGCAGGCCTTCCTCCACTCCTTGCGGGGCAAGGTGGAGGGGAGAGGAGAGGGGGATGTTCGTTGAGATGAAAGTGTCGGGCCTGACCATGGACCCGATCACCAATACCCCGATTGTCATCCTGAAAGACCTTGAGGAGAAGAGGGCGATTCCCATCTGGATCGGCATCTTCGAGGCGAGCGCCATCGCGACCGAGATCGAGAAGATCACCTTCTCGCGGCCGATGACCCACGACCTGCTCAACGAGATCCTCAAGGTCCTCAAGGCCGAGGTGATCCGGGTTGAGATCCACGACCTGCGCAACAACACCTTTTTCGCGAACATGCACCTGCTGCGCGACGGCAACACGATCATCGTCGACGCCCGTCCGAGCGACGCCATCGCCATCGCGCTGCGCGCCGGCGCCCCGATCTTCGTGGAGAACCGGGTCATCGAGAAGTCGCGGAACGTGGACTTCGGGACCAAGATGACCGACCTGGACCGCCTGAAGAAGGAAAAGCTCTCCGATTTCCTGGAGAATCTGTCTCCCGAGGACTTCGGAAAATACAAGATGTGACCGCGGGCTAAGCGAACCTTCCGCCACGAAAGGCCGCCGAAGAGAGCCCTTTCGTGGCTGTTATTTTTTTTTGAGGTTGGAATGACGGCCCTTGACAAAGCCATCGAGGCATTCGGCAGGCACATGGCGATCGAGAGGAACCTGTCGGATCGCACGATGAAGAGCTATCTGTCGGACCTTCGCCAGTACCAGGCGTTTCTGGGGCAACAGGCCCCGTCCGCCGGGGGCGGGGACGGCATTCCCGTGGATCTCGTCGCGATCCGCTCCTTCCTGGCGTCGCTCCACAGGGCGAAGCTCAAGAAGGCGACCCTCTCCAGGAAGGTGGCCGCGTTGAGGTCCTTCTACCGGTATCTCCTCAGGGAGGGCAGGGTGCCGGTCAATCCGGCGGACCTCATCCAGACGCCCCGCTGCGAGAAGTACATCCCCACGGTCCTGTCGGTGGACGAGGTCTTCTCCATGATGGGCGTCCGGTTTCCCCGGAACGCGGAGGGTGCCCGCGACCGGGCCATGATCGAGCTTTTTTACTCCTCGGGAATCCGCCTGAGCGAACTGGCGGGGCTGGACGTGGGCGACGTCGATTTTGCCGGAGGCTGGATCAAGGTCTTCGGGAAAGGCCGGAAGGAGCGGGTGGTGCCGGTCGGCGCCCCCGCGCTGGAGGCCCTCAGGGAGTATCTGGACAAAAGGGACGGCCTGGCGGGCAAGGGGACCGACAGGGGGGCGCAGGCGGCGCTCTTCATCAGCCGGCGCGGCATGAGGATGAACCCGAAGGGCATCTCCCGGGTGGTCGAGAAGGTCGTCGCCGCCAGCGGCATCGGCCGGAGGATCAGCCCCCATGTCCTGCGGCACAGTTTCGCGACCCATCTGCTCGATGCCGGCGCAGACCTGCGGTCCATCCAGGAACTGCTCGGCCACAGCAGCCTGTCGACGACGCAGAAGTACACGTCCGTCAGCGTCAGCCGCCTGATGGAGGTCTACGACAAGGCCCATCCGCGGGCCAGGGGAGGGAAGACATAACGTGATGAAGATCAGGGGAACGACCATCCTTGCGGTCAAGCATCGGGGCAAGGTCGTCGTGGCCGGGGACGGCCAGGTCACGCTGGATACGACCGTCATGAAGCACGGGGCCAGGAAGGTCCGCCGCCTCTACCACAACCAGGTCGTGGTCGGCTTCGCCGGGGCGACCGCAGACGCCTTCACCCTCTTCGACCGCTTCGATCAGAAACTCGAACAGTACAAGGGGAACCTGCTCCGGGCTGCGGTGGAACTGACCAAGGACTGGCGCACGGACCGGGTGCTCAGGCACCTGGAGGCGCTGATGATCGCCGTCAGCAGGGACTCCTTCCTCATCATATCCGGAAACGGCGACGTCATCGAATCGGACGACAACGTGATGGCGATCGGTTCGGGAGGGCCTTACGCCCTGGCGGCGGCCCGGGCGATGGTCCGGTATTCCGACCTGACGGCGACGGAGATCGCCCGGGAGTCCATCCGGATTGCCTCCGAGATCTGCATCTTCACCAACGACCGGATCACTGTGGAGGAGATCGATGTCGAGGAGGAAGCGACGGAAGAGGCCCCCGGAAAGGAAAAAGGTTGAGCATGTCACCGGATGATTTGACGCCCAGGAAGATCGTCGAAAAACTCGATCAGTACATCATCGGCCAGCAGGAGGCCAAGCGGGCCGTGGCGATCGCCCTGAGAAACCGCTGGAGGCGCCAGAACGTCTCCAAGGAGCTCGGCGAGGAGATTTCGCCCAAGAACATCATCATGATCGGCCCCACCGGCGTCGGCAAGACGGAGATCGCCAGGCGCCTGGCCAAGCTCGACAACGCCCCCTTCATCAAGGTCGAGGCGTCCAAGTTCACGGAGGTGGGCTACGTCGGCCGGGACGTGGAATCCATGGTCCGGGACCTCCTGGAACTGGCCATCGGCATGGTCAAGGCCGAAGAGCAGGACCGCGTCAGGGCCAAGGCCGCGGAACTGGCCGAGGACCGCCTCCTGGACATCCTGCTTCCCCCGAAACCGGTGGAGAAGAAGGTGACGGAGATGATCGTCGACGCCAACGGTTCGACCGTGGAGGCCGAGGTTCCGGAGCAGCCGGATACGACCCGGGACAAGCTCCGCCGGCTCCTCCGCGAGGGAAAGCTCGACGGCCGGTCCGTGGACGTGGAGGTGAGCGAGGTCCGCACCGGGCCGATGGTCGAGATCTTCTCCTCGGCCGGCATGGAGGACATGGGGCTCAACGTCAAGGACATGCTCGGCAACCTCTTTCCGCAGAAGAAGAAAGTCAGGCGGGTCAAGGTGCCGGAGGCCCGCGAGATCCTTGTCGCGGAGGAGGCCCAGCGGCTGGTGGACATGGAGAAGGTGACCAAGACCGCCATCGGAAGGGTGGAGCAGTCCGGGATCATCTTCCTGGACGAGATCGACAAGATCGTCGGAAGCGACGGAACGCACGGGCCGGACGTCTCCAGGGAGGGGGTGCAGAGGGACCTGCTTCCCATCGTGGAGGGGTCCACGGTCAATACCCGTTACGGCATGGTCCGGACCGACCATATCCTCTTCATCGCAGCCGGGGCGTTCAGCGCCACGAAGCCTTCGGACCTGATTCCCGAGCTCCAGGGCCGTTTCCCCATCCGCGTGGAACTCAACTCCCTGGGCAAGGAGGAATTCATCCGGATCCTCACGGAGCCCCACAATGCCCTGGTCAAGCAGTACACGGAGATGATGGCGACCGAGGGGGTCCGGATCACTTTCACCGAGGACGCCATCGCCGCGATTGCGGACACGGCGACCCTGGTCAACGAACGGATGGAGAACATCGGGGCGAGGCGCCTGTACACGATCATGGAGAGCCTCCTCGACGAGATCTCCTTCGAGGCCCCGGACATGAAGGGGCAGGAGGTCAAGATCGACGCCGATTACGTGGCGAGCCAGCTCGAGGAGATCGTGGAGGACGAGGACCTGAGCCGCTATATCCTCTAGCGGCGGAGGGGAATTCCTGCCGCCGGGCGAATCCGGGGCAGGGGAAAGGGACGGTGTGCGGATGGACGTGGATCAGGCAGGGACAGATGTGAAAAAATCCGTGGAGCGGGCCGATGTCCTGCTCGAGGCCCTTCCCTATATTCGCCGTTTCTTCGGAAAGACCGTCGTCATCAAGTACGGCGGCCATGCCATGGTGGACGAGGATCTGAAGGACAATTTCGCCAGGGACGTGGTGATGATGAAGTACATCGGCATCCATCCCGTGGTCGTCCACGGCGGAGGCCCGCAGATCGGGAGCTTCCTGAAGAAGCTGGGCAAGGCGTCGAAGTTCGTCCAGGGGATGCGGGTCACCGATTCCGAGACCATGGACATCGTCGAGATGGTCCTGGTGGGGAAGGTCAACAAGGAGATCGTCGGGCTGATCAACCGGCACGGCGGAAAGGCCGTGGGCCTCAGCGGAAAGGACGGGGACCTGATCCGGGCGGAGAAGTACTACCTGAGCGAGGAGAAGGTCAAGGACACCCCGCCGGAGATCATCGACATCGGGCTCGTGGGAAAGGTGAAGGACATCAACGCCGGCCTGATCGCCTCGATGACGGCCGACGGGGTCATCCCGGTGATCGCCCCGACCGGGGTCGGCGACGGGGGAGAGACCTACAACATCAATGCCGACCTGGTCGCGGGTGCCGTGGCGGCCTCGCTCAAGGCCGAAAAGCTGATCCTCCTGACGGACGTCCCCGGGGTCCTTAACGCAAAAAAAGAGCTGATCCACACGATGGACGACCGCATGACCCGGGAGATGATCGACGAGGGGACGATCGAGGGGGGGATGTTCCCCAAGGTGAAATGCTGCCTCAAGGCGCTCAAGGGCGGGGTCCAGAAGGCCCATATCGTGGACGGACGCCTGAAGCACACGATCCTCCTGGAGATGTTCACCGACCAGGGGATCGGGACGGAGATCGTGCTGTAGCCCCCGGGAGGGTGACCGGCGCCGGAACCGGCCGAACCGAGGCTCGGGGACGGCCGCGCCGCCGTTGCATAATCAAGAGACGAGGTGACTATCAAGATGAAAACTGCTGAATTGATCGCCCTTTCCGATCAATACCTCATGTCGAACTACAAGCGGTTCCCCGTCGTCCTGACGCGGGGCCTGGGCGTCCACGTCTGGGACAACGACGGAAAGTCCTATCTCGACATGGTCGCCGGGATCGCCGTGTGCGCCCTGGGCCATTCGCACCCCCGCATCGTCGAGGCGTTGAAAAAACAGGCGGAAACGCTGACCCACGTCTCGAACCTCTATCATATCGAGCCGCAGATCCAGCTGGCCCGCCTGCTGGTGGAGAATTCCTGCTGCGACAAGGCCTTCTTCTGCAACAGCGGGGCGGAGGCCAACGAGGCGGCGATCAAGCTCGCCCGGAAATACGCCTCCGAAAAGATGCCCGGCCGATTCGAGCTGATCACGATGCTTGACTCCTTCCACGGCAGAACCCTCGCCACGGTCACGGCCACGGCGCAGGAAAAGTTCCACAAGGGTTTCGAGCCGCTGCCGGCGGGATTTTGCTATGTCCCCTACAACGACCTGGCGGCGCTCGAAGCCGCCGTGACCGAGAAGACCTGCGCCGTGATGGTCGAGCCGATCCAGGGGGAGTCGGGCGTGGTGGTGCCGGACCCCGGCTACCTGCAGGGGATCCGGAGGATCTGCGACGAAAAGGGAATCCTGATGATCGCCGACGAGGTCCAGACCGGGATGGGGCGGACGGGCACCCTCTTCGCCTGCGAGCAGGCGGACGTGGCCCCGGACATGATCACCCTGGCCAAGGCCCTGGCGAACGGGGTCCCCATCGGTGCGCTTCTGGCGACCGCCGAGGTCGCCGCGGCCTTCGTACCGGGGAGCCACGGCTCGACCTTTGGCGGCAACCCCCTGGCCTCGGCCGCGGGGGTCGCCACGGTCGAGACGATCCTCGGGGAGGGCATCCTCGACAACTGCCGGCAGGTGGGCGAATATTTCCTCGAACGCCTCGGGGCGTTGAAGGAGCGGAATCCCAAGATCCGCCAGGTGCGGGGCAGGGGGCTCATCATCGCCGCCGAGCTGACCGTTCCCGGGGCCGATTACGTCCTGGCGTGCATGAAGAAGGGGCTTTTGATCAACTGCACGAACGACAACGTCCTGCGCTTTATCCCACCCCTGATCCTGACGAAGGCCGACGTGGACAAGGCCGTGGAGATCCTAGGGGAGGTCCTGGAGGTGCCATGAAAAAAGACCTGTTGAACGAATACGACTTGGAGAGGGCCGACTTCGACGCCATCTTCGAGAGGAGCCGCCGCCTGAAAAGGTTGCTCCGGGAGGGGAAGGAGCATGCCTCGCTGAAAGGCAAGACCCTGGGGATGATCTTCGACAAATCCTCCACGCGGACGAGGATCTCCTTCGAGGTGGGGATGTACCAGCTCGGAGGGGTGGCCCTGTTTCTCAGCAGCCGGGACACGCAACTCGGCCGGGGGGAGAACATCGCCGACTCGGCCCGGATCATGTCCCGTTACCTCAACGGCATCATGATCCGGACCTTCTCCCAGGAGTCCGTCGAGGAGTTCGCCCGGTACAGCACCATCCCGGTCATCAACGGGCTGACCGATCAGCTCCATCCCTGCCAGCTTTTGAGCGACCTTTTCACGATCATCGAAAAGAAGGGCGGGTACGAGGGGATGAAGGTCGCCTACGTGGGGGACGGGAACAACATGGCCAATTCCTGGATCAACGCCGCCGCAAGGCTTCCCTTTCGCCTTGACCTGGCCTGCCCCGACGGGTATGATCCCGATGGGTCCATCCTGAAACGGGCCATGGCCGAGGCCCCCGCCGGGGTGTCCCTCCACCGGGATCCCGCCGAGGCCGTCCAGGACGCGGACGTGATCTATACCGACGTCTGGGTCAGCATGGGCCAGGAGGCCGAGAGGAACGCGAGGATGGAGCGCTTCCAGGGATACCAGGTCAACCAGGCCCTGATCGAAAAGGCCAAGAAGGATGTCATCGTCATGCACTGCCTTCCCGCCCACCGCGGGGAGGAGATTACGGCGGAGGTGATCGACGGCCCGCATTCCGTCGTCATCGACGAGGCTGAAAACCGGCTGCATGTCCAGAAAGCCGTGATGGAAATCTTGATGTAAGGAGGATTGGACTGTGAACGAGGTCAAGAAGGTGGTCCTGGCCTATTCGGGGGGACTCGATACGTCCGTGATAGTCAGGTGGCTCATCGAGACTTACCATTGCGAGGTGATCTGCTTCGCCGCCGACGTGGGCCAGAAGGAGGAGCTGTCGGGGCTCCGTGAGAAGGCGATCAAGACCGGGGCGAAGAAGATCCACATCGACGACCTCCAGGAGGAGTTCGCCCGGGATTTCGTATTCCCCGCCCTCAGGGCCAACGCGATTTACGAGGGGACCTACCTCCTGGGGACGTCGCTGGCCAGGCCCCTGATCGCCAAGCGCCAGCTCGAGATCGCCAAGCTGGAGGGGGCCGACGCGGTGTGCCACGGGGCCACCGGCAAGGGCAACGACCAGGTGCGCTTCGAACTCACCTACATCGCCCTTGATCCGTCGATCCGGATCATCTCGGCATGGAAGGACGAGCACTGGACGTTCGATTCGCGGAACTCGATGATCGACTACGCGGAAAAGCACGGGATCCCGATCCCGCTGACCCGGGAAAAGCCCTACAGCAGCGACCGGAATCTCCTGCATATCTCCCACGAGGGGGGCATCCTGGAGGATCCCTGGGCCGAACCCAAGGAGGACATGTTCGTGCTGACCGTGTCGCCGGAAAAGGCGCCGGACAAGCCCACCTACGTGGAGATCGGCTTCGAAAAAGGGAACCCCGTG